>JAFTNI010000167.1 GCA_017451975.1 Clostridia bacterium | reverse complement strand
TCGAATCTAATTTATCGCAGGTGCGGTAAAATATTTTGGATTGCGGCGAATCAACTTCTGAGGGGTTGTTGCAAGTTTAGAAATTGTTCCCATTTTTGTTGGCAATCTATACAAAAAACACTTGCTTACAGATTTAGATAAGCAAGTGTTTTTTTGTGAAAATCCGCGCCGAAAAAGCACAAAAAGCTCTTGCGCGGAAAATTCTTAAAAACGGCGACACCTCCATTTTGCCCAAAGTGCCCGATTTATCGTGTTGGCGCGGCGGCAAGCATTCCGGCTTATGGGCGTAGACCCAATTACGGCAATGGCTGTTGTGGCGGATTTTCACCGCGCTTTCCTTTTTGATGTACCGACCAGGCACAACCGCCCCGCAAGATATTCATTTTAATTTATAATAACACATTTTTCGCCGTCAGTCAAGCAGTTTGCGCGTAAACTCGCCGCCGTCGAAAAGAATGTAGCCGTGGCCCGTGTTTTGTTTGGGTATGGAAACAGAGCCGGGGTTGAGGCAGCGCACGCCCGCAACAACCTCATCGAGCGCCACGTGCGTGTGACCGTATACAAGCACATCACCTTCCGAAAGCGGGGGGAGATTATCTTTATTGAATTTATGCCCGTGTGTGGCGTAAATCTTCACGCCGTCGGCAAAAATTACGGCGTTTTGCGACATAATGGGGAATTCCAGCACCATCTGGTCCACCTCTGTATCGCAGTTGCCGCGCACGCAGATTATCTCGTTTTTGAGCGCGTTGAGCATGGGGATAACGCTTTTCGGCGCGTATTCCTCGGGCAGGTCGTTGCGCGGGCCGTGGTAAAGTACGTCGCCGAGAAGAAGGAGCATCTCTGCTCCCTCTGCGCGGTAGGCATCGAGCAGCTTTTTGCAGTAGTAGGCAGAGCCATGTATATCTGAAGCGATGAGAATTTTCATGAGTTTACCTCCAAAAGGGTGATATTTACGGTTATATTTTAGCATGAATGCAAGGTGGTGTCAAGTGCGGGATATATTCGTGCAAAAACGGAAGCTTTAATTTTTGCTCAGATAAGCCCTCTCCGTCTTGCCTTACGGCAATCCACCTCTCCCAAAGTGAGAGGCTTTTGGCTAAATTTTAACACTTGTTCATACTTTATTAACTCATTCAAAAACCCTGCTATTTAGAAAACCCCCATTTACTTTCAACGTGTTTTATGCTAAAATATAATATATAAATATTTAAGGGGGCTTAAAATGGTACTGAAAAATTCTTTGCTCGTTGTATCGGATATGGATAAATCCGTTGAATTTTATAAAAAAGTTCTCGGCTTGCGTGTGATTGCGGATTTTGGCGCGAATAAGACTCTCACGGGCGGGCTTTGCCTGCAAACGCTTGAAAGCTGGGAAGAGCTTATCGGGGTAAAGGAAATAACGTTTTCGGGAAAAAGCTCCGAAATATATTTTGAGGAAAATGATTTTGATGCATTTGCAAAAAGGCTCGAAAATTTCGATATTGTGTACGTTCATCCCGTGAAGGAGCATTCCTGGGGGCAGCGCGCGGTTCGTTTTTATGACCCGGACGGTCACGTTATCGAGGTGGGCGAAAACCTCAAGGCGGTTTGCCGCCGCTTTTTGGATAGCGGTATGACACCGGAGCAGGCGGCGGAGCGAATGGACGTGCCGATAAAGTTTGTAAATTCGTGTATGAGGTGATATTATGCAGACGATAGAGGAAGCGCTTGAAAAGCTTTCGCGCTCCAGCTTCCGCGCGGGCTTTCATCTTTCAAAAAGCTTGCGCGCTTATGCCGAGGAAAAGGGTATGGAAACCTTGCGCGAACACGCGCGCGAATTTGTACACACACGCCTCGCGCCCGCGTATATACCCAACGACGGCAAGCAAACGCCCATGCGCGGCCACCCCGTGTTTATTGCCCAGCACGCCACGGCTACTTGCTGCCGCGGCTGCCTTGAAAAA
>JAFTNI010000166.1 GCA_017451975.1 Clostridia bacterium | reverse complement strand
TATGCGCACAGCGAGGTCAAACACCGTATCCATAACTATAACGGCACGCGCAACAGCGCCCGCAAGCATAAGAGCGTTTGTAAGCGAAGCCGTAACATCTCCGCCACTGAAAAGGTCGTATGCGACCTTGTAAATGCCATAGCCCGGCACAAGCGGAAGCACGCCTATAACAAGGAAAATTATAACGGGCGCCTTAAGTCTTCGCGCAAGTATCTGAGAGGAAAGGTCTACGAAAGCCGCACCGAAGAACGAAGCCCATACAGAGGAAAGGCCGAATTTAACGCAAATGAGGTAAACTGCCCAGCAAAGCGCCGCTTCCGAGCAGCAAATTGCTATAAATTTATACGGGCAGGAAAAAACGGAGCAGAAGCCGAGTATGCCAACGAAGGTTGCCACCACGGCAAACATCGCGTGCTCGTTCATGGCGTGTATGCCCGCAAGCGTAAATTCCACTGCAAGCTCGAAGCCCAGAAAATCTGTAACCACAAAACCGAATGCCACGCCGAGCGCAACGGAACAGGCAACTATAAGCGCTTCCATGATGCGCGCCGTGCCGGAAACGTAATCGCCGGCGAGTATATCGCGCACGGCAAGAGTAAACGCCGTGCCCGGCACAAGCGGCATAAGCGAGCCCGCTATAATATATTGGCACTCCGCAGGTATGCCCATTTCACCAAGGAAATATGTAAGCCCCACGCTCGTTATCACCACGATAGATGCACCGAGCAGGTCTGCAAGGAAAGATTTTTTTATGTGTTTTGCAACGTAGACATTGTGGAAGCCCAGAACAATGCCCACAAAAAGCGCCAGAAAAGCCTCTAAAAATCCTCCGCCGAAAACATAGGCAAAGCCCGAGGTAGCAAACATATGGCAAAGAAAAACCGTAACGGGGCTATAGAGCATTTTACCCGCTGCTTCTTTCATTTGCCTTTCTGCCTGTTCTATAGTTATGAGCCCTGCGCAGAAATCGCGCGAAACCTTGTTTACGTCGCTCACCTTGGAAAGGTGGGGCGGGCCGCTATACACCCTGCGCGTTATGGAAATAGTTTTATATCTTGGGTCAGAAAGCGTTATGGTTATGCCCGTGCGAAGCACGAAGGCATCTGTATGTGAAAACTCCGATGTGGAAAGCAAGCGCATTATTGTATCTTCAACACGGTGCGTTTCCGCGCCCGCGCTCATCATTATCTGCCCCGCCTCCATAGCGAGGTCAACAAGCCTGCGATAATATTCTCGCGGCATTTCCGCCATATATCTCACCGTACCTTTCTAGAAAACAGCGATATTCATCTATTATAGATTATAAAACAAACGCTGTGTTTTGTCAATGATATTCGCTTAACGGCGCCCGATTTTTTGCTTTTAAAAAGGCACGTTTTTCCGCCGCTTCCCTTTTTCCTTTTTCAACAAAAATTCCTAAAAAAATTCTCCCTCTTTATTGTTGAAAAAAGCTTTCTTTTATGTTATACTTTTTATTGTGTTATACTTTTGCTTTTATGAAAAGAGGTTACGCTTATGAAAAAAATAGGCTTCGACAACGATAAATATATAGAAATGCAATCTGAAAGGATTTTAGAAAGAATAAACTCCTTCGGTGGCAAGCTTTACCTTGAATTCGGCGGTAAGCTTTTCGACGACCACCACGCGGCGCGCGTTTTGCCCGGCTTCATGCCCGACAGCAAGCTGCGTATGCTCGAAAACCTTAAAGACCGTGCAGAAATCGTGCTCGTTATCTCTGCGGGCGATATTGAAAAGAACAAACGCCGCGGCGACCTCGGCATAACCTACGACCTCGAGGCACTCCGCCTTATCGATGCTTTCCGCAGCATAGGGCTTTACGTGGGCAGTGTTGTTATAACTCAGTTTGAGGAGCAGCCTGCGGCAGATGCCTTCCGCAAAAAGCTGGAAACGCTCGGTATACGCGTTTATAAGCACTATACTATCCCGAACTATCCCTCCGACATTCCCTTTATTGTAAGTGACGAAGGTCTTGGCAAAAACGAATATATCGAAACCACGCGTGAGCTTGTTGTTATAACAGCCCCCGGCCCCGGCAGCGGCAAAATGGCAACCTGCCTTTCCCAGCTTTACCACGAGCAGAAGCGGGGCATCCGCGCGGGCTACGCGAAGTATGAGACCTTCCCGGTCTGGAGCCTGCCGCTCCAGCATCCGGTCAACGTCGCGTATGAGGCGGCGACGGCCGATCTGCGGGACGTCAACATGATCGACCCGTTCCACCTCTCGG
>JAFTNI010000165.1 GCA_017451975.1 Clostridia bacterium | reverse complement strand
GAAATCGAGGGCTGTATTTTCTGTTTTTCCGTCTGCGGGGTATGCGGCGGCAGAAACCTCACGCGGAGTATATGCGCAGGCGCCGCGGCTACCGTAAGAGGCAGGCTCGCCGTAATTGCCGCGCATAGGTGTATAGCCGCCGTAAGAAGCGGAAGGCGATACGCCTTCTTTCGCGGCAACAAGAGGCTCGTTTCCTTTCGCTATGCGTATTTTTTCCCATACCGAGGGTATGCAGCGCACGGTTGCAAGCTTTTCGCAACCTCTGAAAGCATCTTCGCCTATAGATATAATGCCCGAAGGGAGCGCCACACTCTCTAAACCTCGGCAATCGCGGAAGGCTTCGTTTTCTATGATTTCAATGTTTCCTGGAATAATTATTCCTTTTATATCCGCGCCCATAAACGCCTGCGCGCCTATTATCTGAACACTGCCGTCATCGGGAATATGGCTTGATGCCGTGCCCGCAACAAGTATTTTGTTTTTCTTATTTATAAGGCAGTTATCAACCGCGGCAAAGCGAGGGTTGCCCTCGTCTACCGTTATTTTAATCAGATTTTTGCAGTGGCTGAAGGCGTAACCGCCGATTTCGGCAGTGCTTGCGGGAATGCTCACGCTCACAAGCTCGGCGCAGCCTGCAAATGCGCTATCACCTATAGAGGTAACACCCTCGGGTATTGCCGCGTTTCTTATATCACAGCCAGCAAACGCGCTTTCGCCTATAGCCTTTATACTGCCGTCGCGCGGAAGAACACTGCTCTTGCAGCCTGCAATAAGCGTGCTGCTATTTGTATCAATAAGGCAGTTGCCCGCGCTTTTATAGCGCTCGTTCTTTTCGTCAACGGTTATGGCAGAAAGGTTTTTGCAGCGCCCGAGCGCCCCCATGCCAAAGGATTTTACGCTTGCGGGAACTGTAACGCTCATAAGCCCGCCGCAGCCGAAGAAGGCGCCTTCGCCAATGCTTTCGGTCTTTTGGGGAATGTTAAGCGCAATTATTCCGTTGCAACCGTAGAATGCTCTGTTGCCTATTGCAGAAACAGTTACGGGCAAGCTTAGCTCGTGCAGCTTTTCACAACCGTAGAAAGCGTTGTCTTCAATAATTCTCGTGCCCTCGCGCACGGTAAGGCTTTCGAGCGAGGTACAGCCTGCAAAAGCGCTATGACCTATTACCGCAACGGTAGATGGCAAAGATACTCTTATAATATCCGTTCTTCCCTTAAATGCATCTGCCCCTATTTCCACAAGACCGAAGCGGATTCTTTCCTCCCTGCCGCCCTTATACACGATTTTGCCGTTTTCCTGCCCTTCGAGCGCGCGGGAATCGTCTGCGGCAATCTCGCTTATAAGCTTATCGTATGTATCGAGTGTATATATCTGGCTTTCGTTCTGTAAAAGCTCGTGCGGAAGCACGGCTTTCGGGCTTTCGTTTTCATGCTTCAGTACGCAAATGTAAAGCTCTTTTTCTCTGCCGAGCCCGTTCCATCTGCGCCATTCGCTTTTAACCCAAACGCTATCTATATATTCTTCCTTGCTTGCTATAAGCAGCATTTTTTTGCTCTTTACAAGGTTCGGCCATATAAACGTATCGTTCCTTTGCTCTGTGCCGAGCGTCATGGGCGCAAAAAATACGTTCACACCGCGTGAGGTAAGCTCACTGTATATTTTCTTTGCAAAATCGAAATCTTCCGTTTTACCCGAAAGCTCGGGGTGCTTCTCCGTCTGTGCATCTGTTTTAACACAGATAAACACGTCGTTAACGGAAGAAATTTTGTTCTGCTGAATTTTTTCTATAGCACAGTCTATTTCTCTTGCCTTTGTTGTATAGAAATAGATAAGCTCCTCATCCGTGCCGATGAGGTTCATCATTTCGGCGTATTCTTCCTCGCCCGAAAAGCGTTTGCCCGTTATTTCGTCGTATTCGGGAAAGCAGTAAACGGGCTCGGCATCGGCTTTTGCGAAAGCCTTTGTGAAAACAATGCCGAAGCGCGCAAGGAGCAAGCCCCACCTTGCGCTGACACTGCGGGGGTTATCTATAATAACTCTTTGGAAAATATTTCTCGCATCGTCAAATTTATAGTTACTCAGGTTCTCATAGCCTTGGGAGCATCTGCTTTTTTCCGCGTCGGTTTCATAGCGGAACCACTGGCCGCAGCATTTGCAAACGTAGCCGTCTTCCCTCTTTACGAAACGCGAAGCGTCGCGGTTACCGCAACAGTTGCACCCCATGGTAACTGCGCGGTCCATTGAATCTATTGCACTCATATTGTTTCCCTCTCTGCAATTTTATAGTTACGGTTTAAGTATACCATATGTTACAAAAAATTACAATAATAAAATTGAAATATAGAAAAAAGCTTGGTTTCGCGCAGGGTCATAAATTCATAAAAACAATTTCAAAAAATATATCTTCACATTATGCCCAAAAATCTAAAGCGATTACTATGTAAAAGCGCTAATTTTCACAAGCAGCATACCTTTATTTCCCATAAGCGTATTGACAAATATTTCATATTATGAGATAATTTCCTTGTATAGTATACAATTCTATCTTCTTATAATATACAGGGAGGTTAAAATTTGAAAAAGCTTTTAAAGTATATGAAAGGCTACCGCGCCCAATGTATAATGGGCCCGCTTTTCAAAGCGCTTGAAGCCATTTTCGAGCTTTGTATACCGCTTGTCGTCAAGCTTATAATCGACGTCGGTATAGGCAATGCCGATAGGGCTTACATTTTGAAAATGACGGGGCTTATGGTGCTTCTCGGCGTAGTCGGTCTTTCTTCAACACTCGTGGCGCAATATTTTGCAGCACGCGCTGCTTGCGGCTTTTCCGCAAGGCTGCGCAGTGCGCTCTTTAAGCATACGAGTACGCTTTCCTATTCGGAGCTGGATAGTCTTGGCACGCATACGCTTATAACGCGTATGACCAGCGATGTAAACCAGGTGCAAAGCGGAGTCAATATGTTCCTGCGCCTCTTTTCCCGTTCGCCGTTCATAGTTTTCGGCGCTATGATAATGGCTTTCACCATTGACGCAAAGGTTGCCACCGTGTTCGCCATTGTAATTGCCGTGCTGCTCGTGGTCGTGTTCGGCATAATGGCAATAACGGTGCCGCTTCACAAAAAGGTTCAGAAGCAGCTTGAAAAAACGGTGCTTCTCACCCGTGAAAACCTCGCAGGTGTGCGCGTTGTCCGCGCGCTCTCGCGCGAAGGCGATGAGGAGGAAACCTATGGCAAATTCAACGGCGCTATGACGCGCGCGCTCAACCGCGTCGGCAAGGTTTCAGCGCTTATGAATCCGCTTACGTACGCAATTATCAATATTGCGATAATCGCGCTTATAAACCGCGGTGCCGTAAGCGTTAACGAAGGGCTTATCACGCAAGGTGAGGTGGTTGCGCTTTACAACTATATGTCGCAGATACTCATAGAGCTTGTGAAGCTTGCAAACCTTATAGTAACGGTTACGAAGGCGCTTGCCTGCGCTTCCAGAATCGAAGCAACGCTCGAAACAAAATCTTCGCTTGCATACGGCACGGATAAAATTGCTTCCGGCGACGTAGAGTTCAAAAACGTATCCTGCAGATATAAAAACGGCGGCGCAGATGCCGTTTCGGGCATAACCTTCTATGCAAAGAGCGGCGAGGTTATAGGTATTATAGGCGGTACGGGCTCGGGCAAATCAACCGTTGTAAATATGATACCGCGCTTCTACGATGCTTCCCGCGGCGAAATCACCTTGGGCGGCAAGGATATAAAAGAAATTTCCCAGAAGGAGCTTACCGATAAAATCGGCGTTGTTCCGCAGAAATCGGTGTTCTTCCACGGCACGATAGCGGAAAATATGCGCTACGGTGCCCCCGATGCGAGCGACGCAGATATTGAAAAAGCGCTCCGCACCGCCCAGGCGTACGATTTTGTAAGCGAGCGCGGCGGCACATCTGCCGAGGTAGAGGCGGGCGGCAAAAACTTTTCCGGCGGCCAGAAGCAGCGCCTTTGCATAGCGCGTGCGCTCGTTAAAAAGCCCTCCGTGCTTATACTCGACGACTCCACAAGCGCGCTGGACTTCGCCACAGACGCAAACCTTCGTATGGCTATACGTAAGCTAAGCCCATGCCCCACGCTCTTTATAGTTTCACAGCGCGCGGCATCGGTAATGCACGCAGATAAAATAGCCGTGCTGGAACGCGGCGGTATAGTGGGGCTCGGCACACACAAGGAGCTGCTTGAAACCTGCGAGGTTTACCGCGAAATCTACTATTCCCAGTTCAGAAAAGAAAAGGAGGCGGCACAATGAAAAAGAAACAGAAGCTTTCCCCTGTAGCATCGCTGAAAACTCTTTCCAAGGCCCTCTCCTATGCCAGCAACCACCGTACGGCAGTTATACTAGCGTTTATTTTCGCTTGCCTTTCCACGGCGGCAACGCTCTATATTCCGATACTTATAGGCGATTCCATCGACCATATAGTGGGCGCGGGCAACGTAAATTTCGAAGAAATTTTCAAGCTTTTTGCTTGGATAGCCGCTTTCACGGCCGTGGCGGCAATAGGCCAGTGGCTTATGACGGTATGTATTAACTCTGCCGCATACGGCATTGTTAAAAATATCCGTGAAAAGGCAATGCACAAAATTCAGCACCTTCCACTTTCCTACATAGATACTCACCCCCATGGCGATATAATCAGCCGCGTTACTGCAGACGTAGAGCAGCTTTCCGAAGGGCTTATTATAGGCTCCATTCAGTTCTTCTCCGGCGCGGTAACGATTGTGGGCACGCTCATATTCATGCTTACGCTCGATATTATTTCCACAATAGTGGTGGTTGTTCTCACCCCCGTTTCGCTTGTGGTAGCCAACCTTATCGCCAGCAAAACATACTCGATGTTCAGCGAAAGCACGCGCATTCGCGGCGAGCAAACAGCGCTTATCGACGAAGCTGTGGGTGAGCAGAAAACGCTTCGCGCCATCGGCGGTACAGCGGATTTTGAAAAACGCTTTGAAGAGCTGAACGAGCAGCTCAAAAAATCCACTCAGGTGGCAACGTTTGCTTCCTCGCTCGTAAACCCCGGCACGCGCTTTGTAAACAGCCTTGTTTACGCGGCGGTGGCGCTTTCGGGCGGTCTTATCGCGGCGGGCGGCGGAATGAGCGTCGGCGTGCTTTCCTCCTTCCTCGTATATGCTAATCAATATACGAAACCCTTCAATGAAATTTCGGGCGTTATGGCAGAACTTCAGAACGCTACAGCGTGCGCTTTCCGCGTGTTTGAATTTCTTGAAGAAAAAGAAGAGCTCGATGATAAAAG
>JAFTNI010000164.1 GCA_017451975.1 Clostridia bacterium | reverse complement strand
TTGACGTAGTGGTTTGGTCTTTTCCGCAGGCAACGCCCATGCAAAGCATGGCTGCCGCAAGGAAAAGCGCAAGCACTTTTTTGAATGTTTTCATAACGTTCTCCTTGGATATTTTATTTTCAAAGGTATAGTATGATATTACCACAAATATATATTTTTGTCAATACAATCGCACAATATACAATTATCGCGTGCATATTGCACAAATCATACCCCTTTTAGATATAGTCGAAAAAGAGCCGTTTTTTCTCACGGCTCTTTTAATCAATTTGTCTTTCCCAATATTTCTACATTGGTGCCGTAGAAGATATCGCTCCTACCGCCCATCATCCTGCAGAATTCCTCGAAAATTGCCCAGCGCTCTGGGTAAATATCAAATTCATATGCGTGCCCCCAGATATAGAAAACCTGCGGCGTATCCGCTTCAAGCTCCAGAAATCTTTGCCCCGTTTCGAAAAGCTTTTCCCAATCGCCGTGGTGGTAAAGCGTGCCCTTGTATTGGTAAACGTCGCCGTACGGCTCGAAGCTATGCGTTACGCCGATTGTGCGCGCGTATTTTATGGGCGTATTATTTTTTATAAGCTCTGCCACGCGCCCGTCGCAGTTTACACCGCCGCCCGGGTAAGCCATACCAAGCACCTCGTAGCCGACAAGCTCGGAAAGCCGCTGCCTATCCTCCTCTACCTGGCGAATAACCTCGCCATCGTCTTTTATTTTCGGAAGGCTCGGGTGAGTGAGCGTGTGCGCCGCCACCTCGTGCCCCTCGTAGATATATTTTATATCCTCTGCCTTGTTCTTGTCGTGCGATATTTTCACGCCTTCGCGCACAAGCTCGCCGCTTTTGCCGAGCAAGCCCGAATTCAAGTTGAACGTGGCGCGAAGCCCGTATTTATTAAAAATTTCTATAAGGCGCACGTCTTGCGTAACTCCGTCGTCATAGCTGAACGTAAGCGCTTTGTTTTTTCCGCCGAATATTTTCTTTTTATATGCTTCCATAGCCATTTCCCTTGCGTTTTTGTTTATTCTTCGATATTTATTGTATCATAAGAGCACACTTTTGGCAACAAAAAAACTTATGAAAAAAACTTTCAAAAATTTCAAAAAAACTATTGACAAATCGAAACAGTTGTGATAGAATAATCAACGTTGTGAAACACACATGGGCCTTTAGCTCAGTTGGTTAGAGCAACCGGCTCATAACCGGTTGGTCCTGGGTTCGAGTCCCCGAAGGCCCACCATGTAGGGGTATAGCTCAGTTGGTAGAGTACTGGTCTCCAAAACCAAGGGTCGTGGGTTCAAGTCCTTCTGCCCCTGCCAAAAATCGACAAATTTCGACAGAGATTTGTCGATTTTTACTTTTTCACTCTTCACTCTTCACTTTTCACTAAAATTCCTTTGTCGATTTTTGGCAAGTAATAAGTAATAGTGAATAGTGAAAAGGTATCTGATGTAGCTTTTCTCCCTTTGGTCGAAAAGCATTTTAATTACATACAGTTGAAAAGTAGTAGATTTTATGC
>JAFTNI010000163.1 GCA_017451975.1 Clostridia bacterium | reverse complement strand
GATTACGTTCATATTTGTATGAACAACACTATCTACGGTACAAAATGGCATACTCTTCCCGAAACGGGTAACGTGCCGCTTGTTGCCGATATATCAAGCTGTATACTTTCCGAACCTATCGATGTTTCGCGCTTCGGCGTGCTCTATGCGGGCGCGCAGAAAAACGTTGCCCCCGCAGGTCTTACTATAGTTATTATAAGAAACGACCTCATCGGCAACGCTATGGATATCACACCCACGATGCTCGATTACAAAACTCATGCCGATAACGGTTCTATGTTCAACACTCCCCCTTGCTACACAATCTATATTGCAGGGCTCGTGTTCAAATGGATAAAGAGCCTCGGCGGCCTTGAGAAAATGAAAGAAATTAACGAGGAAAAAGCAAAAATTATCTACGATTTCCTCGATTCCTCCAAGCTTTTCAAGGGAACCGTTGTTCCCGAAGCGCGTTCGCTTATGAACATTCCCTTTGTAACGGGCGATGCAGAGCTCGATGCAAAATTCGTTTCCGAAGCGAAAAAAGCGGGCTTCGTCAACCTCAAAGGTCACAGAAGCGTTGGCGGTATGCGCGCTTCCGTATATAATGCAATGCCCGTAGAAGGCGCACGCAAGCTTGCCGAATTTATGAAAAAATTTGAAGAGGAAAACCTGTAATGTACGCAATCAAAACATATAATAAAATCTCCCCTATCGGTCTCGACCTTTTCGATAAAACGAAATATACGGTTTCCGATAACGCAGAAGCGCCCGTTGGCGCAATAGTGCGCTCTGCCGCACTCCACGAGGAAGCATTCCCCGAAACTCTCCTTGCTATTGCAAGAGCAGGCGCGGGCACAAACAATATACCCACAGAGCGTTGCAGCGAAGAAGGCATTGTTGTTTTCAACACTCCCGGTGCGAACGCAAACGCGGTTAAAGAGCTTGTTATCGCAGGCCTTTTCCTCGCTTCCCGTAAAATTGCCCCCGCTATAGATTGGGCAAAAACTCTTAAAGGCAACGGCGATGCCGTTGGCAAAATGGTCGAAAAAGGCAAATCTGCCTTTGCAGGCCCCGAAATCAAGGGCAAAAAGCTCGGTGTTATCGGCCTCGGTGCAATAGGCGTGCTTGTTGCCAACGCCGCGCACCACTTGGGCATGAAGGTTTACGGCTACGACCCCTACCTTTCGCTCAAAAACGCATGGGAGCTTTCCCACAACGTAAACCACGCGGCAGATATGAAGGAAATCTTTACCGAGTGCGATTACATCTCGCTCCACATTCCGCTTAACGCGGCTACGAAGGGCTCTATCAACGCAGAAGCATTCGCTATGATGAAAGACGGCGTGCGCATACTAAACTTCGCGCGCGACGGTCTTGTAAACAGCGCATATATGATAGCGGCGCTCGAAAGCGGCAAGGTTGCTTCCTACGTTGTAGACTTCCCCACAGATGAAATGATCGGTGTAGATGGCGTTGTTTGCATTCCCCACCTCGGCGCATCCACGCCCGAGAGCGAGGATAACTGCGCTGTAATGGCGGCAGACGAGCTTATCGATTATATCGAAAACGGCAATATTACAAACTCTGTAAACCTTCCCGATGTTTCTATGGCACACGGCACGGCTATGCGTATTTGCGTAATTCACAAAAATATACCAAATATGCTTACGTCTATAACATCCGTTCTTGCCAAGGATAACGTTAATATTGAAAACATGGTAAATCGTTCCAAGGGCGACTATGCTTATACAATACTCGACGTAAACGAATGCGATAAGGCTTCCGTTTCCGCGCACATAAGCGCAGTGGAAGGCATAATCCGCGTAAGAATTATAGGCTGAATATAGCTTCGGGCGGCATATGCCGCCCGATTTTAACAGGAGTTAATATGAGATTTTCCAATTTACACACTCACACCACTTATTCCGACGGAAAAGGCACGGTGCGCGAAAACATAGAATCTGCCATAAAGAAAAATATGCTTTCGCTCGGTTTTTCCGACCATAGCTTCACCCCTTGCGACACAAGCTATTGCATGAAGCTTGAGGATTACGGCAAATACTGCGCAGAGGTAAAAGCTCTTGCAGAAGAATACAAAAGCGAAATCCCCGTTTTCCTGGGCATAGAAAAGGACTACTATTCCGAAATAGACAGAAGTATGTTCGATTACGTTATAGCCTCTGTTCACTATGTAGTTCGCGGCAACGATTGCTATGCTATAGACCATACGGCGAAGGACCAGATAGACTGCCGCGATAACGTTTTCGGCGGCAATATGATGGATTTTGTAAAATGCTACTACGAAATGGTAGTGGAGCAAGCGGCGGCCTGCAAGCCCGACGTTATAGGCCACTTTGACGTTATAGATAAATTCAGCATCATGCCCGAAGAAAGCGACGTATATATACGCATAACCGAAGAAGCAAGGCGCGAAACCTTCTAGTATTGCAAGCGATTCGAGGTAAATACGG
>JAFTNI010000162.1 GCA_017451975.1 Clostridia bacterium | reverse complement strand
ATAGATATGGAAAAGCTCCGAGATTTCTTCCCGGACAGCACGCCGAAGGCTATGACGGAGTTGATTTTCAAAATCCTTGCGGAATGGCGGGACAGGAATATGGAGAAGGCGAAAATCCGCTTTGGTAGAGAGGAAAGGTGATGCGAGTGATAAAAAGGATAGTGTATTTTGCGCTATGGCTTTTGTGCGACAAAAGCGGCGAATACAAAGTGCGCTCGTATCTGCCGAAATGTGAAATTGAAGCTATTGTTCGCGCTTTTTATCCTGCCATAGCAGCGTTTTTCGAAACAGAGGAGGGGAAGAGAGAGTTTGAAGAATGGAAGGAACGCAAGGGAAACGAAGTGACAAAATAAGCAAAGACAGCGTGCCGCAAAAACGGTGCGCTGTTTTTGTATGGTTACTATTGATTGAATTATAAAGTTGTAGTATAATAATAAATACGATATTTTAATAAAGAAAAATTGAAAATATTTCAAAAAGCTGTAACTTTTTGTGCTGCCGCTTCGTTATATATATTATTAAGGCATTTTATAATACGGAGGAATAATATGTTTACATTTCTTTTGAATATAGAAAACGAAGCCGACAGGGCTTTCGTTGAAAATCTTTATATAAAATACGGCAAAAAGATTTATCTTGTAGCTTTCGGGGTTCTCGGCAAAAAGGAGGACGCGGAAGATTGCCTTCAGGATGTTATGAGGATAATTATAGATAATTTACAGCTTTTTTACTCTGTAAAGGATGAAAACCTTATACGACTTATTGTAAAATGCACGAGAAATACTGCTATAGACAAATACCGCGCAGAAAAAAGAAAGCGCAGCAAAGAATTTTCGCTCGATGAACCGAATGAAAACGGAGAAGTGCCGGAATTTTCCGATGAAGAAGAAAGCATTGAGGAGCTTCTCATAAATAAAGAAACAAGAAGACTTTTGAACGATATAATCTCGGAAATTGCGCCTATATACCGTGACGTTTTGTTTTTTCGCTATGACCTATCGCTTAAATATTCCGAAATAGCGCGGCTTCTGGGCGTTTCGGAAAACGTGGTTAAGGTAAGGCTATACAGGGCAAAACAGGCGCTTATAAAAACAAAGAAAGAGGAACTTTATGAGCTCAGAAGAAGATAGAAACGGAAAAGACATTGACGAGCTTGAAATGTTTGAAAGCCTCGATGATTCAGACGTCGTGCTGGATACGTTTACCATAGAAAAGAAAACGAAAATTTCGGATTTTTACCACGTGAACCCGACAATAAGCTATATTTTGTTTGCTGTTTTGGGTCGCATAGGAATTTTCTTTTTGGCGGAATATGGGTACGGAAGCCTGAGAAAAGCCGATACGGGCACGGGCTTTATAGACTCTCGCGATAAAATATTCGTTATATGTGTATTCCTTATTTCATTTATGGCTTATGCCGCAGTGCTTGCGCTTCTTGCGAGGAAAAATATTGCGGAATCGTATTTCCGTTCCACGGGGCACGAATTTTCCGTATTCAAGGCGGCGCTTGTTTATTTTTTGCCGGGAGAGCTTATATATCTTGTGCTGAGCACGGTGCCTAACGGGATTTTTAGGTTTGGCGCGTATACATCGTTGCCTCTTTTATATATGTATTGCTACAGCTATGTGCTGCCAAACGGGAGATGGGACGATATATTTGGGCATTATTTTTATATCAAAGCGGATTATATTGAGTTTTTTAAGATCTTCGGCATATATGAGCTTATTTGCTTTGCTGTTTTCTTTGCCGTATTCAAGCTTGCATACAACAGAGCTTTTTGCCGAAAAATGCGTGCCACGGCTTACAATAAGCTTGAATATGCCTCGATTGTTTTTGCGTGCGGCATAATTCTTGCTCCGCTTATGAGCGTGTGCAAGCGAAAGGGCATAGAAAACGACATTATACCCGTGCTTATCGCGCTTTATTTTCTGCTTCCCATCTTGTATTCATACTACCGCGCAAAAAAGAGCTATTATTGGACTTTTTCTGGGTACGACAGCAAGGAAAGGGCGACAAAAAAGCTTTTCGCGCTTATTTTGCCGGGCGAAATTATGCGCGCTTTTCTGACTTTCGTGGTGTATGGTTTCTATAATTCCTGCCGTTTCGGAAGAATATTCGCTTACCCCGCAAACGTGCTTTTTAATGCGGTATACGGCAGTTTTGTCGGCAAAGTGAGCCCGTTTCTCGATTATGCGGTTTTTATTATTTGCTACGTAGCGTATATGGCGGTGAACTTTGGCGTTATGTATCTCGCTGCAAAAAAGGCTGATCTTAACGTTTTCAAAGCCTATAAAGAAAAACTTGAAAAACTTTGAAAAATTAAAAAAAGACAGAAAAAGGGCGTAACCTTTTTCTGTCTTTTTTCGTTAGATTAAGTAAAGCGCCTGCAAGTAAAAGGAAGGGATTTGATATGAAAAACAATAAAGGCTTACCAAAAGATTTGAAAGATTACGCGCGCGCCGCACTTTGGCGAAAGAGCAGAATGTTTATAATCTCTTTTGTGGTTACCTTGATCGCGCTGATATTTTTAGGAGATATTATTTTGCCTACCAAATACCCGGAGGCAAAGCCTATAATCTACACGGTGATTTTTGCGCTTCCGTTTATTTTTACAAAATTTCCGTTTTGTATTATAGACAGCACGTATTGCGGAATTGTGGAGCGAGTTCAAATAGAAACGACTACGGGGATAAAAGCATTTAAGGATAATGATCAAGGTGCAAGAACCACGTACAATACTTGGAAAATGTATGATCAAAATACGATATATCTATATATCAGAACGCACGGCGGCGAGCTTATAAGAAGAGAAGTTTTCTGCGGAATGGCGAGCCTGCAGGAATTTATAGGTGCGTACGGAAAGGGCGACGAGGTCTTTCACCTTTACGGTACAAATACCGTGGTGATTTTGCCGAAGGAAAACGATACGCACGTAAAATGCCCCGTTTGCGGAGTTATGAACGAAAAGGGCAGGGAAACTTGCCGCGAGTGTGGGCATACGTTGCTCTCAAGCCTTGTGTTTGCGGGAGAATACAAAATAGAAGCACAAAGCGAAGCTTTGCCGAAAGCGAAAACTCTGCCGTCTGCAACTCGCAAAGAAGCAGATGTGCGCACGGAACTCAGTGCGCCTGCCGTGCCAAAACAATATGTCCCCGAAAAAGTGGGCACACTTGACGATTATGCAGAGGCGCGCAAAAACGCTATACGTGCGCGCAAAATACGCGAGGAGCACGCGGCGAAGCTCCAAAAGGAAGAAGCGGATTTCTACGCAGATCATGATGCAAAAATTATAAAAAAGGCAAAGGAAACGGACGAAAAAAAGGATAAACAAAACTTTTTTGGGGAGTTTTTCTCCTATTTCGGCTCAGCCGTGCTTATAATACACGCGGTTTCATACGTGGCTATGGTTTTTCTCGGACAATTATTTCTTGTTGCGGAAATCAATATTTTCAGCCAAACTTTGATTTTCTCGGCGATACTGTTTTCTCGTTTTTTTGTGTTCGGAAAAAATGAATTTCCGCATAAAAGAGTGAACGCGAAAGCTATCGTAAAAGCTTCCGTGCCGTCGTGGCTCATCTACGCGGTCGTATATGCGGTATACCACGGGAGCGAGGTAATTATACCCGATATGTTTTACGGCGGACGTGTTCCCGGTGATGGAATCGACGCACTTGCGCTTATATTCTGCGGACTTCCGAACAGGTACGTTACCGCACAGCCGTTGCTTTGGGATATTGTTCACGGCTGGGTAAAGCCTGCGCCGCTGCCAAGCTTTTACTCTATAGCGCTGATAATTTCATTTCTGATAAATGCGGCTTTTTACACTTGGTTTGCTTGGTTCGCATATAAATTCGGCATTGACGAGAGGGATATGGAAAGGCGCGACGTGCGCGAGGGAACAAACGTTGTGGAAAGAATTTATGATAGGCGCAGATTTGTAAGGTGCTTTATTCCGTTTGTGAATTATTATCAGCTATATAGCTGGAGCTATGATTATCTCGTTAATCCGGAGCCGGATAGAAAGTTCAAATTTTATCTGCGCGGTGTTGCCGTTATACTTGCCGGTATGACGGCTTTGGAGATACTTCGGTTTCTGTTTTATCAAGTGTGCAAAACGGCTTGGATAAACGGTGTTTTGTTCTATTTTTCGCTCCACCTCGTTGGGTGCATCATTGCGCTGGTAGCCTATTACGATGACAAGCGGCACAGAAAATGGATGGCAGGGTACAGAGATTAATTTTCAGAAAGGAGAGATTTTATATGAAAAAATCAATATTATTTGCGACGGCTTCGCTCGTCTGCGGCATCGGTGTCGGCTTTTTTGCTCCCGAGCTTGGGGTTGTTGCTGCCGTAAGTATTACGGGGCTTGGTATTATGTATATTTTGGAAAATAAATAAGGAGTTGAAAAAAACGCCCGAATTCGGGCGTTTTATAGTTGACGAAGGGGGCTTTTTTATTACTCCGTATAATACTGCGCCTGCGCGTGCCATATGCCGTAGTATTTGCCGTTCGTGTTCATAACAAGCTCGTCGTGCGTGCCGCTTTCGACGATCTTGCCCGATTCGAACATATAAATACTGTCGGCGTGGCGCGTGGTGGAAAGGCGGTGGGAAATGAATATGACCGTTTTATCCGCCGCAGATTCCGAAATGCTGTGGTTGAGCTTATATTCCGAAATCGGGTCTAGCGCGCTGGAGGGCTCGTCCATAATAAGAAGCTCGCAGGGCTTTGCGAACACGCGCGCGATGGCGATCTTCTGCTCTTCGCCGCCCGAAAGGTTTGTGCCGTCCTTGTAAAATTCACGGGTAAGCTCGGTATCTATGCCTTTTTCGAACGTGCCAAGCTTCTCCTCAAAGGCGCTCTTGCGGAGTGCCACCAGAACCGTTTCTCTTGCAGTGCCGTCGTCAACGTTTGCAAGCACGTTTTCCGCGATGGTAGAGGCGAATATCTTATAATCCTGAAAAACTGCGCCGATGCAAGCGCGGTAAGCATCAAGATCGTATTCTTTAATGTTCACGCCGTTATACAGAATCTCACCCTCGGTGGGGTCGTAAAGCCGCATAAGAAGCTTTACGAGCGTTGTCTTGCCCGCGCCGTTGTAGCCGACGAAGGCAATTTTATCGCCGCGCGAAATTTTAAGGCTTACACCCTTTAAAATTTCGTCCTCCCGATATGCAAAGCGCACGTTTTTTAGCTCAAGGCTTTCAAAGGCGCCGGGAATCTTGCCTCCGCCTACTATCTTCGGCTCATACGCGAGAAACGTTTTCATCTTGTCCACGAAAAGCGCGTGCTCTTTGGATTTCGCTATTCTGTCAAGCAAGTCGCGCAGGAGCCAAGAAAGCTGCCATATTGCAGTTACGCCTGCCGCAAAATCGCCGAGAGCTATGCTTTTCGTCACGAGAAGCTGGTAGAGCAAAAACAAAATTACCACACCGTCGCCAAGGCTCATCATGCCCCAAGTGGCAACCGCGAGCCAATAGCGCGTTGCCGCATATTTTTTTACAATCCCTTTTTTCTCCTCGATTGCTTTTGCGTGCTCGTCGAGCAGGTTTTCCGAAACGCGCGTAAGGCGTATCTCCTTGGCGCAATCGGCAAGGCGGAACATACGGTTTATGTAGTTTGTCTTTCTGTCGAGAGGGTTAAAATCCTGCGCTCTTTTGTAGTCGACCTTCGATGCCCACATCTGAAACACTATGCGCGAGGCGGTGAAAAACAAAATTATCGCCGCGAGTATCGGGTGTATCGTAACGATAAGCCCCGTTACCAGAACCGATGCCACGGTGCGGTTGATAAATTTGCTAAGGTCGTCGAGCTGCTTCTGAACGCGGCTGTCGGATTCGTTTATCGACCAGATGAAATCATTATAAAACTCGGGGTCATCGTAGCAGGCAAGGTCAAGCGCTCGCGCTTTTTCAAAAAGCACGGAGTGCAGGCGGTACTGCAATCCCTTTTGCTCCAAAGGCTTTTTGATCTTCCAATACCAATAATGGAACGTATAGAGCAATATGTTGTATAGCGCCATGAATATAATAAGATTGAGAACCGTGAGGAAAGGCTTTCCGCTTCCTATCATATCGAAAAGCATTTTCGTATAGTAAAGCTCTATGGCGTTGTTGATACCCCATATCACACCCTCGAACATTGCGAGAATCACGTAAAAGGGAGCATATTTCCACGCAATACGAAACAAAAAGATATTGTTTTTCAGTATCGCGCCCGCTTTTATCTTCTTTTCTTCTTTTTTAGCTTCTGCCATTATGCGTTCACCTCCGAATCTACGTAATTTTCAGCTTGCTTGCGGAACATATCTGCGTATTTGCCGTTTTCAGCCATCAGCTGCTCGTGTGTGCCGACCTCTATAATCTCACCGTTTTCGAGCATATAGATGCGGTCTGCCATTACGGCGGAGGAAAGGCGGTGGGAAATGAATATCATACCGCAGTTTTCGCAAGCCTCGGTCATGTTTTTATACATCTCAAATTCCGCGATAGGGTCGAGCGCGCTCGTAGGCTCGTCGAGAATGACAAAAGCGTTTTCTTTCGTGAAGGCGTGTGCAATAGCAAGCTTTTGCGTTTCGCCGCCCGAAAGCACGGTTCCGTTTTTATCGAATTCCTTTGTCAAGATGGTTTCTTTCCCGTTTGGCATTTCCTTCACGCGCTCTGCCGAGCCGGATTTCGCGAGCGCATGGTCCACAAGCGCTTCGTCGCCTTCCTGCATGGGCCTTAGCAATACGTTTTCGGAAACGGAAAGGGAAAAGACGTGAAAATCCTGAAACACCGCCGAAAACGCCTCGCGGTACTCCTTCACGGAATAATCGCGAATGTCCTCGCCTCCGAGCGTGACCTTGCCTTCCGTGGGGTCGTATAAACGGAGCATTAGCTTTACAAGGGTGCTTTTTCCCGCGCCGTTGTGACCCACCAGCGCGATCTTTTCCTTTTCTCCGCAAGTGATATTGATGTTTTTAAGCGTATCGCTTTCTGCGCCGTCATAGCGGAAGCTGACGTTTTCTAGCACCAAAGCGCCTTTTTTGACGGGAATTGTTGCCGCTTTGTCCTGTATCTTAGGCTCGTAATCGAGGAAAAAGCGGAAGTTTTCGATATACAGCGCGTGCTCCTGGAACTTGAATAAGCTGTCTGCCGAGTTGGTAATGCTCCACGAAAGAGTGGTGAGCGCGTTGATGATAACAAGGCAGTCGCCGTAGAGGATATTGCCCGTTACAAGCGTTTGGTAGACCGCGTAAGCCGTCGCACCGAGGAACGTGAAGACCTGACGCGCTATTTCCACGATATAGCCGTAAACAGCGCACTTGAAGCCGTATTTGCGAATGACCGTTTTCGTATCCTTTATCGCTTCGGCAAAGCGTTTTGCCATAACGCGGTAAATATTTGAAAGGCGCATTTCCTTGGCGTAGTCGCAGAGGTAATACGTACGGCGCGTGTAATCACAGCGGCGGTTCATAGCCACGGTTTCTTCATATCTCTCGAAATCAGCTTTTTTCTGCTTTTTAATAAAGACCGATGAAGCAAGCGGTATCAAAAGAAAGAGCAAAAACATAGGGTCTATCACGAAAAGCAAAGCTCCGTTTGCCGCGAATTGCACGATGTCGAAAACTATCATCGAGCAAGAGGAAGCTACCCCGTCTGCGCGGTTCGCGGTTTCGTTCAGCGCCTTCATGTATTTATCGTAGAAATCGGGGTTTTCATAGCAGGCAAGGTCTACGCTTGCTGCCTTTTTGTAAACGAGCTCTTGAAAATATTTTGCCGTTTTCTGATAATACAAGCCCGAAAAGACCTGATACCATATCTGCTGAACAAACACAAGAACCAAATTAAGCGCCGTCATGGCGACAAGAAGCACGGCAAGGTCGTAAAAGTCGCGCCCCTGCTCGATACCGTTTACGATGTGCCGCAGCATATACTGCCACGAGAAAAAGCCGATGATTGCTTCAAGACTCCAAAGCCCCATCTCTATGGCGATGCGCCCGGGGCTTGCTTTGTGCAGAAGCTTCAGCATAAACAAATTGTTGGAAACGGTACGCCGAAATGATATTTTCGGCTTTTCTTTTTTCTTTTCATCCATTACTTTTAAGTCACCTCCAAAGTCCGTTATCACTCCATGAAATAAAAAAGCGGCAGGAATCCATAGATTCATGCCGCAAGATCATGAGCGTGATTTTAAGTTGTCGGACGCATCTGCAACCTGATGAAGCGGAGTGCAACTCTTCCACTATTTTCCGTCCGAGATTATTCTAACACGGATATGTTATTTTGTCAAGATACTATTAGTTGAATATGCAGAATAACTGTAAAAAACAAAGAATCCGAACGCATCCCCAATAAGGAATAAGTTCGGATTATCTCTGTTTGGTACGGATATTCATAACGAAACTGATTGTTTTCGACATTATCCATACATATTCCAAACGTGCCTAAAGCCTTATGTTTTCAAGTAAAATCAACACTTGAAAGGAATATGATTATGGAAAAGTACATCACTCAAAACGGCATCAAATACGAGCTTAAAGGAGAGCAATACTATCCAATGCTCGAAATCGCAGAGCAAAAGGAACACAAAATCGGAAAATACGGACTTCTTCACCGCGAATATATCAAGCAGCACAAAAGAGGT
>JAFTNI010000161.1 GCA_017451975.1 Clostridia bacterium | reverse complement strand
TATAAGCTCCTTCGGGAATTTATCGTTAAAGCTTGACGTTTCAAAATTGAAGTTGCCCTTGAACCCGTTTTTGCGAAGCCCAAGCACAAATCTTTCCCAATTGCAAACGCCGAGGTATGGTATAATATGCTCGTCGTTCACGCCGTCGTTATCGTGCGTGTGCATAAGCTCCAGGCGATCGCCAAGGTTTTCAAGCCAATAGCACGGGTCCTGCCCAACGAGCAGAAGGTGACCGATATCGAGGCAAAAGCCGAAGCGCTTTTCGCCCGCGAAAGCATTAAGCTCATCTATATACCTTATCGTTTCGTTTATATCAGAGCAAATTGCCGTATATATTTTCTTCGTGAGCCAATCGCCGTTCCACATATTTTCAAGGCAGCAAATAACGTCGTATTTTTTTAAAAGCGGGGTAACCGACGTAAAAAACTCTATATTAGCCGCATATTCCTCTTCCTTTGTCATAGCGGGGTAACGCGTGCCGCCGTGAAAAAGCGGGTGAACAACAAGGCGCTTGCAGCCGACGTATGCACAAAGCTCTATGCATTTGCGAACGTCATCCTGAACGATTTTGCTCCCCGCGGGAGATCCGTGTACGTAAAGCGGCGCGGGGGCGTGCGCCTGCCCGATAGCCACTCCGTACTTTTCAGCCGCCGCTTTTACGGCGTCGAGGTAAGGATATATCTTTTCGTCATCGTAAAAATCGCTTCTTATGCCGTTTTTAAGGCTTTCCCATTTGTAGTGCGCGTCAAGGTCGAGGTCTACTGCCTCAAAGCCCGCTTCGGCAATAGCCCTCATACCTTCATCTATGCCGAGCCTATTCAGAGCTCCGGCGGTTTGAACACTTATTTTCATAATTTCATTACCAAATTATCTGTATTCGTCAGTCGGGTCTGTTTCCGCAGTGATTCTGCCTATAAAATATCTTCCCACTTCCGCCGTGAGCTTGAGCGCAGAGGGTATAAGCGCGTTCGGGAATTTTCTGTTGAAGCAGCTCACTTCAAAGCTGAAGTTGCGCGAATAGCCTATTTTGCGAAGCCCGAGCACAAATCTTTCCCAGTTGCAAACACCGAGGTAAGGAATAATGTGTTCGTCATCAATACCGTCGTTGTCGTGCGTGTGGAGTGTTTCGAGCCTGTCGCCAAGGCACTCTATCCAATAGCACGGATCCTGCCCGAGAAGCAGCAAATGACCTATATCCAGGCAGAAGCCGAAAAGGCGCTCACCCGCAATTTCATTGAGTGTATCTATATAATTTATCGTTTCGTTTATATCAGAGCAGGATGCAGTGTAAATTTTCTTCGTTTTCCAGTCCTGCGACCACATATTTTCAAGGCAGCAAACAACGCCGTGCTTTTTGAGAAGCGGAATAATGGAAGTGTAATATTCCATGTTGGCGGCTATCTCTTCTTCCTTAGTCATAGAGGGGAAACGCGCACTGCCATCAAAAATAGGGTGTATAACTATTCTGGGGCAGCCTACGCGAGCGCAGATTTCAATACACTTTGCCACGTCCTCTTTCACGTTTGCAGAGCCTTCGGGGCTTTTGGGAACGAAAAGCGGAAACGGAGCGTGAATCTGACCGAATTCTATGCC
Organism: Clostridia bacterium; assembly: GCA_017451975.1. Lineage (GTDB taxonomy): Bacteria > Bacillota > Clostridia > Oscillospirales > CAG-272 > UMGS731. Next base: position 840 of record JAFTNI010000161.1, on the reverse strand, counting down.
GTATTTATCGGCTTCTGCCTTGACCTTGTCGACATATGCATAAAGGTTATCATCTTCAAAGAAAGCGCTTTTTTTGCCCTTGGTCAGCTCTTCCCATTTGTAAAAGCCGTCAAGGCCGAAATCGAGCGCATCGAAGCCCGCTTCGGCAATAGCTTTCATGCCCGCTTCGATACCGATCATCTCCAAAGTACCCATCGTCTGAACACTGAGTTTCATAATAATACCTCTCAAGTAAAATTTATTTCCTTGCCGAATCGTGGCAAAATATTTTCTTTTTTTGCCCCTTAAACGGCTTCCATACTACAATTATACTACTTTTTCGCCGTTTCGTCAACATTGGCTTTGCCCTTTTGTATCCTTTAAAAACACAAAAATTATTTTTCAAAAAAATTTAAAAATTTTCAAAAAAAGTATTGACATTTAGAAAAACCTGTGTTAGAATGTATAAGCCGATGGAGAGATGGCTGAGTTGGTCTAAGGCGCACGACTGGAAATCGTGTTTGGGCTAATACCCCAACAAGAGTTCGAATCTCTTTCTCTCCGCCAAACAAAAACCGCAATTCTGATACAAAGGGATTGCGGTTTTTGATTTTTTGTGTTATAATTACAGTGTACGGATGTGATATTATGTTTTCTTTTTTTAGAAAAAAGCTTGTTTCTGAGATCGAACAACAACCACCGTTAGAGCTTCCCTTATCTAACATTCAAAAAATTGACCAAGCCGGAATTTTATATGTTGACAACGAAGGAACTTCTTCAAATATAGGTTATTATTAAGCTTATAAGGGCTGGTGTAAAAGCAAATATGTTAAAAAGTCAAAACCTAAATACATTTGTGAT
>JAFTNI010000160.1 GCA_017451975.1 Clostridia bacterium | reverse complement strand
GCGTGCGCGAGGAGGGCGGCAGGCTCATTCTCTCGGGCGAGCTTGAATATTACGGCATACAGTATGAAGCCATAGTTTCCGTGAAAATAAGCGGCGGCGAGCTTATTTTGCACGAAAAAACAATAGAGGTTAAAAACGCAGATAGCGCAGTGGTGCTTCTCGCCGTCGGCACAAACTACAAAATGGAAAGCCGCGTATTTCTGGAGCGCGACCCGAAAAAGAAGCTTGCGCCATACCCGCACCCGCACGAGCTTGTGTCGGCAATTATGGCAGAGGCGGAAAAGAGGGAATACGGCGAGCTTCTCGTGCGCCACATAAGAGATTACGGCGCGCTGTTCACGCGCGCAGGGGTGGATTTCGGCGGCGAAATGCCGAATATGACAACAGATAAGCTTATTGAAGCCTACCGCGCGCAAGGGGAAAGCAAGCACTGCAGGTACCTGGAGGAGCTTTATTTTGCTTACGGCAGGTACCTTCTGATTGCATCCTCCCGCCCCGGCACGTACCCCGCGAACCTGCAGGGCACATGGACAAAATATGCAAGCTCGCCGTGGTCTGCCGGCTATTGGCACAATATAAACGTGCAAATGAACTATTGGCCTGCTTTCAACACAAACCTGCATGAGCTTTTTTTGCCGTACGTTGAATATTTCAAGGCGTACCGTGCGCTTGCAGAGGAGAACACAGACCAATATACAGAGCGCAATTTTCCCGACAATTACACGGCACCCGGCACAAACGGAATTTCTGTGGGCACGGCGGCGTGGCTCTATAATGTAACGGGTATTTCCGAGCCCGGTGAGGGGCATTCCGGCCCGGGCACGAGCGCGTTCACGGCGAAGCTTTTTGCCGATTACTATGATTTTTCGCTCGACGATGCACACTTGCGCGATGCGGTTTACCCCGCAAATCGCGGCGTGGCGCTCTTTCTTTCCAAAACGCTGGAGGAGCAGGATGATGGCACTTTGCTTGTTAAATATTCAGAATCGCCCGAGCAGCGCCACAACGGGGAATATTACCACACAAAGGGGTGCGCTTTTGACCAGCAAATGGTGTATGAATGCTATAAAGACACGCTCAGGCTCGCGGAGAATATGGGCGTGAGCGATGAATTTACGGAAAAGATACGTGCGGATATAGAAAAGCTGGACCCCGTGCAGATAGGCGCTTCGGGGCAGATAAAGGAGTACCGAGAAGAAGTGAACTATGGCGACATCGGTGAATATAATCACCGCCACATTTCGCACCTCGTGGGGCTTTACCCGGGCACGACAATAAACGGCAACAAGCGAGAGTGGATTGCGGCGGCGCAAAAAACGCTCACCGAGCGCGGCGACGTTTCCACGGGTTGGTCTACGGCGCATAAGCTCAATGCTTGGGCGCGCACGAAAAACGGGGAAAGAGCGCACGACCTTTTGCGAATTCTGTTGGGCGAATGCACGATGCCGAACCTTTGGGATAGCCACCCGCCGTTCCAGATAGACGGCAACTTCGGCGGCACGGCAGGCATTGCGGAAATGCTTTTGCAAAGCCACGAGGGGTATATTCACATTCTTCCCGCGCTACCCGCAGAGTGGGCAAACGGCTCGTTTACTGGGCTTTCCGCACGCGGCGGTTTCACAGTGAGCGCAAAGTGGTTTGGCGGAAAAGTAAGCGAAGTGAGCGTTACGGCGAAGCGTGCCGGAAAAATAAAGATGCTGATAAGCGGCTCGGGCAAGTTTATAGAGCGCGAAATGGCGGCAGGGCAGACGGTTTTGTTCGATATACGAGGCAAAAACACTGTTGAAATCTGAACGAATGCGTTAAAGAAAACAAGTAAAACGTAATAATTTTTGAATCCCCTTGACAAATTGGTCTACATAGTGTAAACTATAATTAGTCTACAACGTGTAAACCAAATGAGAGGGGATTTTTATTATGCCTGAAATGCAGCTTGGGGCTGTGGAAGCCCGTTTTGCGGATATTATATGGGGGGGCGAGCCCCTTTCCTCTGCAGAGGTTGTTAAGCTTGCCGAAAAGGAGCTTGGCTGGAAGAAATCTACCACCTATACGGTGCTGAAAAGGCTTTGCGAAAAGGGGATCTTCAAAAATGAGGGAGGGAAAGTTACTTCTCTCATTTCCAAAAGTGAATTTTACGCTTTGCAGAGCGAACGGTTTGTTGAGGAAACCTTTTCGGGCTCGCTACCCGCTTTTCTTTCCGCTTTCACAAAGCGGAAGGCGCTCAGCCGCGAGGAAGTGGAATCTATCCGCCGTTTGATAGATGAATACGGGGAGGAGTGACTATGGAAAAATTATTTTTAGCTATTGCCAATATGAGCGCAAGCGCAACGTGGCTTTTGATGGCGGTTTTGTTCCTGCGCCTTATTCTGAAAAAAGCACCGCGCACGGCTGTTTGCGCGCTGTGGGGGCTTTTGGGGCTTCGCCTGATGTTGCCTTTTTCGATTGAAAGCATTTTTTCGCTTTTACCAAGTGCAGAGGTTTTCCCCGAGGAATTTTTATATGCGGCGAAGCCGGAAATAGAAAGCGGCATTGAATTTATAGATAACGCCGTGAACACTATAATAGGTGAAGTGCTGGCGCCCGAGCCAACGGCGAGCGCAAACCCTACGCAGATAAACTCGTTTATTTTTTCCTTGCTGTGGCTTTTTGGCGTTGCGGCGATGCTCGTCTATATGGCGGTGAGCTTTATCCGCGTGAAGCTTCGCGTGCGCGAAGCGGTGCTTGCGGGCGAAAATATATGGCTTTGCGACCGTGTGGATACGCCATTTATACTCGGAATTATCCTCCCGAAAATTTATTTGCCTTTAAACATTACGGAAAGCGATGCCATTTACGTTATTGCGCACGAAAAAGCGCACATAAAAAGGCTTGACTATATCTGGAAGCCGCTTGGTTTTCTGCTTCTTGCCTTGCATTGGTTCAACCCTACGATGTGGCTTGCGTATGTGCTTTTCTGCCGTGATATTGAGTTTGCCTGTGACGAAAAGGTTATACGAACACTTGGCGATGGAGAAAAGAAACCTTACTCTGAAGCTTTGCTCAATCTGAGTATGCCGCACAGGGCAATCTCCGCGTGCCCCCTTGCCTTCGGCGAGGTTGGCGTTAAAGAGAGAATAAAATCTGTGCTGAACTACAAAAAGCCCGCTTTCTGGGTGATTATAGTTTCGATTGTGCTTGTAATCGCAACGGCAGTGGGGTTTCTGACGAGTCCATTAGTAAAAAAAGATTTGCCGAATAACGAAAATGAATATGTTAATGGCGGGAACGGTGATGGGGAAAATGGAAAACACGACGAAAATGGGCGTGTTGAAATTACGGAAACCGATATGCCTACAGATAAAAGCAAGTATAAAAAAGAATTTATAACTTTTATATATACGCAGATAAATGATGAATATTCAATTAAAAAAATGCAAGTGTTTGACTGGGAAATTATCGCTGCGAAAAAAAGTGATACCAGAATAACAATATACGCCTGGGTTATGGTGACGGGATATTATGAGGTCAGTTCAACACCTTATTCAGGGATGTATAGTTTGGGGATTTATGATCATAGCCCAACGGTTATAGTTATAGATGGGGCGTTGGGCATATATAGCTTGGCAGAATATTGGCGCGCGAGCGAAAACGACGAAGGAGAAAATGCTATAAAAGAAAAGTTTCCCGAGGAACTTTTGGAGGATGCTTTTAATCCCGATAAATACAGAGTGTCACAATATGAACGTTGCAAGAAAAAAGCACCTTATGGCGAGGGATACTATTGGATAACTTAATACAAATAAGTGCCGCTTTGGGCGGCAATTTTTCTCTTGACAAAATACCCCTAGGGGGTATATAATAAGAGTATACAGAACAGCGAGGTGATTGCAATGGAAAAAGAGTGCTGTTGTACGCACAAAACCAAAGAGAGAAGCGAGGCGGAATACCGCTCGCTTATAAACCGCCTTTCGCGCATAGAGGGGCAGATACGCGGTATACGCAACCTTGTGGAGGAAAACGCATACTGCACAGATATACTCGTTCAGGTTTCTGCGGCGAGTGCCGCGCTGAACGCATTTAACAGAGAGCTTCTTGCAAACCACATAAAGACCTGTGTTGCCGATGATATAAAAAACGGCAAGGAAGAAACGGTAGACGAGCTTGTGGCAACGCTTCGGAAGCTTATGAAATGAGGTGTAATTTATGGAACAGTATAACGTAACGGGCATGAGCTGTGCCGCGTGCAGCGCGCGCGTGGAAAAAGCCGTGTTGGGCGTAGAGGGTGTCAGCTCCTGCTCTGTAAGCCTGCTTACAAACTCCATGGGCGTGGAGGG
>JAFTNI010000159.1 GCA_017451975.1 Clostridia bacterium | reverse complement strand
GAGAAGCGCACTGTTTCGCCGCCGCTGTAGCCCCGCTTGAAGTAGAGCCTTGCGGAAACGTAATCTTCGTCGGTATATCTTTCGGCGGTCTTTACCGTATCGGAAAGGGATTGATGGTATATCGTAAAATCTTTGTGCGCCATACCTATATCAACCCACGTAAGCTCCTCACCCGTATCCAGCGCCGTCCATACGAAGGAATATTCAATATCAAGGCTGCCGTCGTCACAGGGCGATACGGTTATATTGTATTCGTTTATAACGTCCTGCGGCTTCGGGTTATAGAAGATAGCAAAAATTACAAGAAGTACCTGCACTATTATGCACAAGGTCAAGAGTACCGCGTTTGTGCGCGGAAAGGTTCTGTTTTTCCGCACGTATTCTTCTTCAAAAATATCGGGGTCTTTATATTTTTTCTCAGCCATTTTCCTTCTCCTTTCCGCTTCTGCTTCTGAACGGGCAACGGAGCGCTTCTTTTTCGCTCATACCGCGCAGAGCGCGCGCATCCTTGTGCTTCCATATCTGCGCAAAGCTATCTGTAAGTATATTTCCAAGCCCCGCGCCTGCCGAAAGCCAGCTCTGGCACGGCACGACAGTGCCGTCGGGCGCGATTGCCATATTGCTGAGCGCCGCACCGCACATCGGCACGTTCATGCCGAGCGATTCGAGTTTTTCTTTTGCTATAAGCCCGGGCGAGGTGAAGTCTATTTCCATAGCGTTTTCGTCGCAGAAAGCCTTTGCCGAGGAAATAACATCGAAAAGCTCCTGTTCCGAAAGGTCGTGCGCACCGTGGTTTATTCCCGCCGCGCCCGTGCAGATAAGCCCGCTCGCCGTAACAAAGCGTACACCGAGCTCGCGTATGAACTCCAGCGTTTTTACGTAATCTGCGTTTTCGCTGCAAAGGGGCGTGTTCACGCTTATATCAAGTCCTGCCGCCACCGCGTTTCGTATACCGTTCACCGTATCGGCAAAATGCTCGCAGCCGACAAGCTTATTATGTACCGCCTCGTCATGCGAGTAGAGCGTTACCTGAACGCTATCCAGGCTCGCCTTTTTAAGCTCTGCGGCAAGCTCATGTGTCAGGTTCACACCGTTTGTGTTAAGCCTGGTTACAAACCATTTGGCGTGCTCCACAAGCTCGGCAAGGTCTTTTCTCTGCGTGGGCTCGCCGCCCGTAAACGTCACCATAGGCACGCCAGCATCGCGCAGGGTATCTATCGCTTTTTTCCATTCCTCTGTTGAAAGCTCTCGTGTTTTCGCATATTCCTGCCCCGCCGCATAGCAGAAGATGCATTTCTGGTTGCACTTCCACGCGCCGTTTTCGTCTGTCATAGCGCTGACCATAAGGTCCATTCTGTGGGGTGCGCTCATCTTCTTTCTGTACGCGCGTATAGAAAGCTTTTCTATATCGGCTTCCGTTTTGCCGCCGCGCGCCACTTCGAATATTATACCGAGCATTTCCGCAAGGTCATCCCTCAAAAAATCTTCCGCTATGTGCTTGTAAACCGCCTTTGTGCGGCGGATAGTTTCCGCCTCTATTTTCGCAATGTCCCCGTCGGATATTTCCTTGCCATCGAACTTGCCCACTTCATCCATAAACGCGGCAAGCATTACCGCCCATGAATACCCTACCGGCAAAAGATAATAGCCGTTCAGTATCAGGATATACGGCGCGTTTTTGAATATACTGAATTTTGGCGGTACGAGGTGCATACGCACCACACTCGGCCCATCTGGGTTGAACGTGCAGTGCTTTACACCGCTTTTCCATTCACCGTACTGCGCTATTTTATTTTTTATTCCCATACTGCCCTCCCAATATCAAGCTCATTATTTGTCCGTAGTTATAATACAATTGGTTTTCTGTAAAATTCTGCTATTATTATAGCATATGCAAAAGAATTTTACAATAACGTGCAAGCATATTTACATTGGTTAAAAGAACAAATGCCCGGCTTTCCATAAGAAAGCCGGGCAAAAGCGACTATTTTCATTATTTCTTTTTACCTATCTTCGCAAACCATTTGAACGTAAGCGGATAAACGCACATAGAGAATATTACTATAATGCCGTATCTCACCGCGCGAAGCACGAGCATTTCGTCGTCGCCGCCAAAAAGAGATTTAAGCACGCTCTTGAGCGCAACAACTATGGCAAGGCCGATAACGAGCTTGAGCACCTGACCGAGCAAGGGGGCTTTTTCATCGAAATTGATAAATTTTCTTTCTATAGGGAAAGCGATAAGTATGCCCGCCGTAGCGCCGAGTATAGTGCAGGCGTTTTTAAGCGCGCTTGCCGCGTTATGCTCCTGGCCGGGCTCTATTGTAACGCATTTCGGGAAAATAACAGAAAAAGCGAGGTATGCAAGCGTGATAAGGAAAAACGCGGAGAATATCCAATAATAAGCCTTTTCGTGCTTTTCCGCATATTTGAAAAGCGGATAGAGCGCAAAAACAAGCACTGCGCCAACTATAAGTGAAACGCCCACGTCAAGGGGCGTATGTACGCCGAGGTACATTCTGGAAAAAGCGACGAGAATAACAACGGCAACAAGAGCTATGCGCACCCAAGTTTTCTTTGCGCCTCTTGCAAGACCGCCGAACGTGCCCGCCGCGTTCTGTGTGTGCCCGCTGGGGAAGGAATAGCCGCTTGCTGCAGGCTTTGCAGACTCCACAGCGTTAAAATTCGGGTCAAGCACCCAAGGTCTTTTTATGCGGAAAATTAATTTAAGAGTCTGGTTGATAACAACACCGCAGAAGCCCACACCGAGCAGGTAATATCCGCGATGCTTGCTGAAGCACCAGAAAACCGCAAGCGCAACGGCGAGAAAAGCGATTTCATCGCCAAGGTAGGTAAGCACGCCGACTATAGCGTCGAAAACGGGGTTTCTTATGCTTTCAAGTAAATAAAGAAACTTCATAAAGCACCTCTTTTTTGTAATTTATATTATCATTTTACCATATAAGTAAGGATATTGCAATATTTTAGCGAGAATTTACAAAAAAGTAATTGCAGCGGGGCTTTCACGCCGGATGTTCCGTATTACCACGCTATGCGTTCGAAAAACTTTTCGATATTCGGGTAATTACTATAGTTGTTTTCCCAGTAAGCCTTCATTTTTTCGTAAGCCCCCGGCTTTTTGGTGCGTGATATGTGGAAAAGAATAATTTCATTTTCTCCGGGATTGACATTTGTGGCTCCCGTTGCTTTAAGGCTGTAATATTTCAGCATATATTCGTTTTTTTCATAGCCATCGGGCTCTATATGAACGTAATTATGATAAATATCCTCGCCCACCGTGGGGTAAGTGGAGAACCTCACCTCTTTTATAAAATCGCAAATTCTACCCCGAGCCATACGCAAAGCATCATTCTTGCCCCACTCTGCAAGAATTTTTTTCAAATCCAGAATTTCACCGAAGGAGCTTGCCGTTACGTTGAACGTATCGCCATAAACGCATAGCTCTATAGACCAGCGTTGAGCTTCAAAGCTGCTCAATATATCCAAAAACGCTTTCGCCACAACCTCCGCATCCCTGCACTTTTCCTCCTTCGCCACGGTAAAATAGCCGCAGGTGTCGCTTTCCTTTTGCTTAAGAACAGGAATGGTTATTCGCTCCACTTCAAAATTTTCTCTGTAATATTTGAGCACTATCTTCTGAATTTCGTGCTTCTTTTGTATTTCAAAAAATCTGTTATCGAAAGGCTCCAGCCCTGCAAAAAATTCATCGCTTTCCGTATCGGGCGGAAAGCTATCTATATAGTCGCAAACCTCGCAAATAAAGGGGCTTATTTCTTTGTGGGCAAGGTATTCCGCACATACGCGCAGAAAAGGATATGTCTTTTTGCTTGAATTTGTAATATACTGCCCTATACCGCCGTTGTCTGCCTCATCTGCAAAAAGTGAAATAACATAATATACGAAAAGATTTTTCGGCAACTCCGAAAGCCTGCCCGTGTCCTCAAGCATCACGACGTAATTGAACATATTTCGGGTATAGAGATAATATTCGGGGTTTTTGGTAAGCCTCACGCTTGTTTCTTTTTTCATAAAATCTCCTTATAATCGTAAAGCAGCCTTTCGGCGGCTTTTGGGTATTATTCTTCTGTTTTGCCCAGCAAAACTTGCTCGGCAAGCATTTGGATTTTTTCGGAAACATCCATAAAAGCCGCTAGTTTATCAGCGGTCTTCATATCAGAAATTTTTATTTGAGAAGTGAGCGGAGCATACATTTCGGAAATAGCGTCCATTTTCTTTTTCTCCGGGTTTACGATGTCATCGTACATTCTCTCGTAAAATTCAAGCATTTTCATAAGAATCGCTTCACGAGTAGCAAATACGCCGCAAACAGATGAAATATCATCTTCCACAGACTCTTCGTTTTCCTTGATCGAATCTATAGCATCACTCAATCTATGCAGAGATTGGAAACTATTTTCTGTAAGCTGCTTTTGCAGAATTGTAATCTGCTCAAAAATTTCTTTTGTAGTTAAAATATTATTATCCATCATTTTATTTTCCTCCGTTTTATCGGGAGGGCACGCAAGGCATATTTTGTTTTCACCGACGAAGCGCGCCCTGCCGCTTTTTACAAGACCTTTCGCCCGTTTCGGGTAGGTCGCTTCATATTCGTTTCCCTGCTCATCTACAACAATAACGTTTTTTTCTATGGGTTTCGCCCCCTTGTATAGATTTTTAAGGTGCAAACAAAGTTTTTTGTTATGGGTGTCTTTCCCCGTTTACAAGAATATTTTAGCATATCGGGAAAACGCTGTCAATAGGGAAAGAAAAAATCGCACCAATTCTCCCTCAAGAGGGGGCTTTTCAAAATACCATTTTGCCGCTTTCGATATCGGCAATAACTTTCGCTATGGCGCTTTCGTTATTGCTCACGGTATGGTAGTTTGCCGCGGCTTTTGCCTCTTCGCAAGCGTTGGCTACAGCAACACCCCAGCGTGCCGCCCTGAGCATGGGGATATCGTTATTGTAATCGCCTATTGCCACGGTTTTGCTCATATCGATACCAAGGTGGGCGGCAAGCTTTGGCAAAACGCTGCCTTTGTTCACGCCCTTCGGCAAAATTTCAAAAAGCGTAAGCTCCGAGCTTACAAAATTGAACTTTTCCGCAAGCGGATGCGCCAAAAGAAGCTCTGCCAGCTTCACAAGGCTTTCCCTGCGTGTATCACCGAAAACTATTTTCGCTATGGGAATATCTATTTCTCGGTATGGCTTCACGGCGTTTGCCACGCCTGTTACCGCGCGGAATTCCGCCATCGCCTCGTTTTCGGCGCTGAAATATATTCTTTCGAAGGTGTATATGGAAATGCCTATACCCGGCACGTTCTTTTCCGCATACTCTACAAGCTCGAGCGCCTCGCGCGGCAGAACCTCTGCCGTAACGTACTCGCCCGCTTCAAAATCGTATACACCGCCGCCGTTTATACAGCCAATGGGCGCATTGGGGCAGACCTTATCCCTCGCGTCCTCCGCAAAATAAGGCATACGCCCCGTTACAAAAGTAAATTTACCGCCCCCCGCCTTAAAGCGCTCTATAGCCGCCGTGTTTTCAGCGGAAATGCTTTTATCGCTCGCGAGCAGCGTGCCGTCGAGGTCGGTGCAAATAAGTATACCTTCAAAATTCTTCATAAAAATGTTCTCCGTAGTTTTAATATGCCCATATTCTACCACAAAAAAAGCGGAAGCGCAAGGCTTCCGCAAATTTTATTCTAACGAATTAAATTTCCAATATCACTGCAGAGTTCTCTATTCTTCCATATCGGCTTCTTTTTTCATTTTTATAATCTTCGCCTGGTACATAATAAGCGGTAAAAGAATAACCAAACCAATCGCACCCAAAATTATTGATGCCAAAATTGAAAAACCAACAAACAAAATACTCATTAAAGCAAACATAGCAAAATATGTAAACCATATATTACGCCACTTTTCCAAATATTCAATTTTATCCTTTGCCGTGGTATGCAGCTCGAACGGCTTTCCGTCATTTTGCTTCTCTACTATAAAAAGTTCTCTGTTGTAGGTAGTAGAACCGGTAGCAAGCTTTCCACTCCCCTTTGCCCACGGGCGAAAGCGAACCTTCCCCACAGAATAACTCAAATTTATATTCTTATAGAAAACCGTATATCCGCAACCTTCCAAAAAATCCTTATACTGCGATGCCTCATTTTTTGATTTTTCGGCAATGAACTCTAATGCATATTGATATTGCCCCGGCAAGCAAGCTTCAAATTCATAAAGCAGTTTTCCAACTTTTATAAGTCGGTAGCCTTTTTTTGCCATATCATTAAGCCATTTTTCCTGTGAATTCAAAAATCCCCCGAAATAACGGTATTTTTTTACCATATTACCCTCCCATAATTTCACTTGCCACGTCGAGCAAGCTTTTAATACGCTCCAGCTCGCGTTTGGCAACACTTTTGCCCTCTTCTGTAATGACGTACTCTTTTTTGCGCGTG
>JAFTNI010000158.1 GCA_017451975.1 Clostridia bacterium | reverse complement strand
TGTAAAGGGAGCTGACGCCGAAGGCGGCTGAGGGATTGTTTTTGTGTAGCTGTTGCTTTTTACAATCCCTCCGTCACGGCAAGCCGTGCCACCTCCCTTTACACAAGGGAGGCTCTTTCGCCGCCCGATAGATAAACAAAGAGGACAGAGAGCGTAAAACCCCTTCTGTCCTCCTGTCGGTAGGTAACGTATTCTAATGAATTTCAAAAACTGTCCTTAAGAGTACCTACCATTCGACATGGCATTTTTTATTCGTTCAGCATAAGCTTTGCGCGCTTGAGCGCAAGCACTACCGCAGGCACGAGGATTATCTGAATTATTATCCCCGGCACAGAGCCCGCGAAAGCGCCGAGCCAGAAGGCTTTAAGCCCGAAGGCGGTTTCGCGCAAGCCTGCTATTGCCACGCTTGCAACGCCCCATATTATTCTGCCCGCAAGCATAGAGCAAACGAGCGAAATATATGTATATATGGCTTTTTTCGGCAAAAGCTTATATAAAAGCCCCGCGCAAAGCCCATATGCGCAAAGCTCGAAAGCCATGGGCAGCGCGCTCCAGAGCGCAGGCATACCGAAAAGCGCAAAGCGCAAAACAGGGGCTGTGGCGCCCACCGCCGCGCCGTAGCGCGCCCCGCATATGAAACCGCAGAGCAGCACAGGCAGGTGCATGGGGCAAAGAGCCGCGCCAAAGCTTTGCAGCTGCCCCGTTATAAACGGGAAAACAAGCGCCATTGCAAGAAACACGCCCGAATATACAAGCTTTTTTATAAAAATGTTTTTCTGGTTCATAATATTTCGCCTTTTCAATTAATGTCAGAGCATGGGACCCATGGTGCGAAGCACGGAATCGAAAATTCTGCCCACAAGCGTGCGCTTGGGGAAGCCTTTTTCGATTTTTCTGCATTTTTCCATCATAGCCAGGTTATCGTCGCGCACGTCTATGGCAACGCCCGTGCCCGTCATAAGCACGCCGCATTCGAAATGCAGGTAAAGGCTGCGGAAATCCATATTTATCGTGCCCACAAGCGTTATTCTGTCGTCGCACACAATAGATTTCGCGTGAACAAAGCCTGGGGTATATTCGTAAATCTTAACGCCTGCGCAGATAAGAGTCGGGTAATAAGAGCGCGTAAGGCGGTAGATCGTTTTTTTATCGGGTATACCGGGGGTAATAAGGCGCACGTCAACGCCGCGCTTCGCCGCGCGCACGAGCGCATTTTTCATCTCGTCGTCGGGTATGAGGTAGGGCGTGCAGATATAAACGTACTTCTCTGCCTGAGAAATAATATCGATATATACGTTTTGCGAAATAGGCTCGTCGTCAAGCGGGTTATCGCTGAAAGGCTGAACAAATCCTCTGTCCTCAAAGCGCTCCGTGTGGTAGCGATCGGGGCGGTAGATATCGAAATCTTCCCTCGTGCCGCGCAAAACGTTCCACATCTGCAAAAACATATACGTGAAGTTCCACGTTGCGTTGCCGTGGAGCATAACGCCCGTATCCTTCCAATAGCCAAAGCGGCTCTGCTCGTTTATATATTCGTCGGCAAGGTTTATGCCGCCCGTGAAAGCCGTATGGCCGTCTATTACAAGTATTTTTCTATGGTCGCGGTTGTTCATAACAACGCTTATAAGCGGAATGAACGGGTTAAACGCCGTGCACTGTATGCCCATAGACTCCAGCTTGAGGTTGTAGCCCGTGGGCAGCTTGCCCACACAGCCCATATCGTCGTATATTACGCGCACGTCAACCCCCGCCGCCGCCTTTTCGGCAAGGACTTCGAGAATAGAGTTCCAGAACTTTCCTTCCTCTATTATAAAATACTCAAGGAAGATAAAATGCTCTGCCTTTTTAAGCGTTTCCAGCATAGCGGGAAACATTTCCTCGCCCGAGGCAAAATATTTTGCCTCTGTGCTGCCGCAAACGGGGTAGCCCATATCTATAAGGTAGCGGGCGCGCGTGGCATCGCGCGAGGGCATATTGCCAAGCACGCTTTCCTCCTGCTTCAAATTCTGTGTAACAAGCTCGCCCGCTTTTTTGAACCTTTTGCGAAGGTAGCGGCTTGGCCTCTTATTCGCATAAAGCAAGTAAATAAGCACGCCGAAAAGCGGGAAAACCATTATCGGCAAAATCCACGCTATTTTATAGGAAGGGTTCGTATCTCTGTTGATGATGTAAACCACCACGCAAAGCCCGATAATGTGGAAAACAGTATTAAGTATAGGCAAAATGAGCGCCGTACTGTACACAAGGCTCACGCCCCAAGCCATTTGCACGGCTATAACGAGCATCGTTATAACCTTGCGGTTGATAATTTTGCTTAAAAGCTTTTTCATTTAACGGCGAATATCTCCGTATCAAAGGGATATTCTTCCACCTCGATTCCGGGAAATTTCTCCGTTATCATAGCGTAAAGCGCGGAAAGCACGGGGCGCTCCGTGTGGTAATGCCCCGCCGTAACGAGGCAAAGCCCTGCGGCCTTTGCTTCCAGCATCACGTTATAAGTAACCTCGCCGGTGACGAAAACGTCTGCCCCTGATGCAAGCGCGCTTTTGACAAAATCCTTGCCACCGCCGCCGAGCACGGCAACCTTCTGCACGGTTTCCTTCGCGCATATAGCCGTAACGCAAGGGGAGGAAAGTGCCTCGGCAACGTCGGCGCAGAAGCGGCGGAATGCCACGGGCGCAGGGAGCACACCCACCCTGCCAAGCGCCTCGCCCTCGGGTCCGAAGGGCACTGTATTTATAACACCGAGCTTGCCTGCAAGCACGTCGTTCACGCCGCCCGCGCGCGCATCTAGGCGCGTATGGAAGCTCATAACGGCAACATTATTCTTCGCTAAAAAGAGCGCTTTTGCCGCCGTAGGCTCAAGCGCGGAAAGCGCGCGAAGCGGCGAAAATATCATCGGGTGATGCGTTACGACGGCATCAAATCCGTTTTTCACGGCGTATTCCGCCACAGCTTCCGTAGCATCGAGCGCAAGAAGCACGCGCTTTACCTCGCGAAATGCATCTGCACATACCATAAGCCCGTCGTTATCCCATTCGCACGAAAGCGCACGCGGGATTTTTTCATCTAAATAATCGTAAAGCTCTTTTACACTTGGCATAATTTCTCTCCTTTATTATTCATAATTCATTTTCGGGCATTATTCGCTTATGTAAGCTCCGCTATAAATTCCTCTATATCGGCAAGCATAGCCTTTTCAAGCTTCGCGTCCATACCGCCCTTTTTCATACCGTCTATCTTTTTGCGCAGTGCTGAGGCGTGCTTTTTGCAGAAATCGGCAAAAAGCTCGCGGTTCTGCGCGCGGTTTTCTATATTCTTATTGCCGAGCAAAAGCGTAAGCTTGTCTGCCCCGCGGCAATCTCCGCTATATTCGGCGCATATAATTTCGTAAATGCGATCTTCCTCGCGCGCGAGCGCTTCGCCTGATATGGTAAAGCCGCCGCCAAGCAGGTATGCGCGCAGGTCGGCTGCATTGCGCATCGGCTGGAGTATAAGGCGCACGCCACCCTGCCTTATAAAACCTGCATTTTCAAGTATTTCGCATATAAGCGCGCCGCCCATGCCCGCTATAACTATATCCGTTTTGCCGCGTGCGGAATGCCCCGCCAGCCCGTTTGCGCGCTTTACCTCGATTTTATCGGCAAAGCCGTTTTCGGCAATGTGGGCGCGCGCGCTTTCGCACGGTCCCTCGTTTATATCGGAGGCAGTTGCCGCCGAAATCCTGCCCGTTTCGGCAAGGTATATGGGCAAATATGCGTGGTCTGTGCCAACGTCAATAAGGTAAGCGCCGTCGCGCACGAATGATGCAACGGCAAGAAGTCTTTTTGTCAGTTCCAAAACGAGCCATCCTTTCAAAACAATTTCCCTCTTTCCCCTTATGCGGGAAAAGAGGGATTCTGTCATTACTCTTAAATAGAATTATTTTGCAAGAAAAGCGTTGATTTTAGCAACGAGCTCATCTGCATCTGTGCCGTGAACAGCACAAGCCATTTCGATGCTTTCGCCGCGTGCGGAAGGGCAGCCGAGGCAGTGCATACCGATTTCAAAGAAGAAAGGTGCAACTTCGGGCGCCATATCGAGAACATCACCAATGATGGAATCTTTTGTTACCTGCATTGTAAAAAACCTCCGTTTAAATATAAATATACAACTATAATTATACTTTCCCGCAGTTGAAAAGTCAATACATTTTTTCGCGATTTTTGACGAATTTACACCTTTTTAAAATATTTCTGTTAAAATTATACAAACAAGCCCCGTTTTTTTCTCTGCACTTTGCGAAAAATATACAATTTTTTTCTTGTAAAACAAACAGTTTTACTATATAATAAAAACATGAATGAATTTTTACAGAAAAATCATTTAAAGATTTTCATATTAAGGAGCTTGAACACTATGGCTAAAATTCCCGCACAAGATATCAGAAACATATGCCTGCTCGGTCATTCCGGCGTAGGTAAAACGAGTATTG
Source organism: Clostridia bacterium (assembly GCA_017451975.1). Taxonomy (GTDB): domain Bacteria; phylum Bacillota; class Clostridia; order Oscillospirales; family CAG-272; genus UMGS731. The sequence continues at coordinate 2,816 of JAFTNI010000158.1, read as the reverse complement.
CGGAAGCAATGCTTTATATAGCCAACTGCACAGACAGACTCGGTAAAGTTGAAGACGGCAACACTGTTTGCGACCACGACGCTGAATCTGTAAAAAGAGGCTTCTCCGTTTGCTCTTCCATTGCAAACCTCATGTGGAAGGATACAAAAATCAACCTTATCGACACCCCCGGATATTTCGATTTCTCGGGCGGTATTCTTGAGGCTTTGCGCGTTGCGGCAACGGCACTTATCGTTGTAGACGGTATTGCAGGCGTTGAAGTAGGCACGGAAATCGCACTCGACCGCGCAAATGAAGCAGACGTTCCCCACGCATTTATCGTTAACAAAGTAGACGACCCCGCAGTTAAATTTGAAAAAGTTTTCAAACAGCTCCGCGATACCTTCGGTCACGCGGCTTGCCCCATCTTCCTCCCCGTAAACGAGGTTAAGGGCAAGGAAGGCATTATAGACCTTATCAACCTTTGCAAATATACATATAAAGCAGACGGCACGGATATGCGCCAGCAAACGGAAATTCCCGAAGAATACAAGGCCAAAGTAGAGCTTTACCGCGGTATGCTTATGGAATCTCTCGCTGAAACGAGCGACGAGCTTATGGAAAAATTCTTCGAAGGCGAAGAATTCACCGTTGAAGAAATCAAGGGCGCGCTCCAGGCAGGCTTGCTCTCCGGCGCTATTTCCCCCGTTATCCCCGTTTCCGCAACAAACCTTTGGGGCATCCGCTTGCTCCTTGATACAGTTGTGGATACGTTCCCCAGCCCCATTTCCCGCCGCGCCGAAAAGATTATGACAGACGAAGGCATGAAATATTTCCGTATCACGGAAACGGGCAACACGTCTATTTTCGTGTTCAAAACAGTTGCAGACCCGTTCGTTGGTAAAATGTCTTACTTCAAGGTTATGACGGGCGAGCTCAAAAAAGACACCGTTCTCAATAACCTCACCACGGGCGGCACAGAAAAAATTTCCCGTATTTACACACTCTGCGGCAAAAAGCAAACGGAAGTTGATTCGCTTTCCGCGGGCGATATCGGTATGACAGCTAAGCTCAACGATACGAACACGAACGATACGCTTTCCACAAACGATAAGATGTATAAATACACGGCTATCAAGTTCCCCACCTCCTTCATGCAGATGGCAATCAAGCCCAAAGCAAAAGGCGACGAGGATAAGATCGCTTCCGGCATCGCGCGCCTCCTTGAAGAGGACCCCTCTATCAAATACGTAAATAACGCAGAAACCAAAGAGCAGATCATCTACGGTCAGGGCGATATGCACCTTGAAGTTACGGTTTCCCGCCTTAAATCACGTTTCGGCGTTGCAGTAGAGCTCACGAAGCCAAAAATCGCATACCGCGAGGCTATCAAGGGCACGGCAGATACAGAAGCTAAATATAAAAAGCAATCCGGCGGCCACGGCCAGTACGGTCATATCAAGGTTAAATTTGCTCCCGGCGAAAAAGACGGCCTTGAGTTCACACAGTCGGTTGTAGGCGGCACAGTTCCGAAAAACTTCTACCCCGCTGTTGAAAAGGGCTTGCTTGAATCTATGCAGGCGGGCGTGCTTGCGGGCTTCCCCGTTATGAGCCTCAAATGCGACCTCTACGATGGCTCTTACCACCCCGTAGACTCCTCTGAAATGGCGTTCAAGGTTGCGGCAAACATGGCTTATAAGGTTGGTATGGCGAAGGCTAAACCCATTATTCTCGAACCTTACGGCAAGCTTTACGTTTACGCTCCCTCCGATATGCTCGGCGACATCATGGGTGCTATCACGAAGCGCCGCGGCAGAGTGCTCGGTATGGAACACACGGAAAAGAAGGGCGAGCAGGTTATAGAAGCAGAAGCACCGTTCGGCGAAATGAACGATTTTGCGGCTCAGCTCCGCGCTATCACACAGGGACGCGGCAGCTACACCTACGACTTCGAAAGATACGAAGAAGTTCCCGATATGATCGCACAGAAGATTATAGCAGAAGCAAACGCAAACAAAGACTAATAAAAAAAGGGGGATGGCTCGCGCCATCCCCTTTTATTGTTCTTTGGGTTTGCAAAGCGCTTCCGCCCTTTGAGATAGGATCAACTTTTTCTCTTTGAGAGAAAAAGTTGCAAAAAGAGGCAAAAATCCTTGCAGGATTTATCGGCCTTTGTCAATTCTGAAATAAACAAAAATTTCTTGCGCCTCCCCGAGTTGAAATTTTGTTCGTACCTCACAAAATTTACTCGGAACCACGGCGCATTTTTGCGGTTTACAGATTTTTCGCTCTCTGCAAAGTGGTACATACCCATTATCAAAAGTTGTTCGCGCCTATAGCGCGTTTGCAGTCCACGAAAATTTCGTGAAGCGTTATCTCGCCTCGCGGTTCCGCCGAATGTTTGCGAGGAACGAAGCAAACATCACGAGCGGGGAGAGGCGCGCTTTTTCAGGATTACATAAGCACTGACAAAGCGATAAAACAGCACGTTTTCTGCTTCTTTTTTGAACTTTTTCTTTCAGAAAGAAAAAGTTCACTAACAAAAAAAGCACTCGAAGGGCGACCTGCGATAAAGCAGGTTGATACCTGCCGCAAAGTAAAAGGAGTACGGACGATTTGTTCGTACTCCTTTTTACACGCCTTGCACTGCAAGGTATAGTGTGTTACACCGTTCAGGCGTACTGTCGGGCGGGAAGAGAGCCTCCCTTGTGCAAAGGGAGGTGGCTTGCGAAGCAAGACGGAGGGATTGTAAAAGCTAAAAGTTTTCGTAGGACAATCTCTCAGCCGCCTTCGGCGTCAGCTCCCTTTACACAAGGGAGCCTTTCTTTATGTTCATC
>JAFTNI010000157.1 GCA_017451975.1 Clostridia bacterium | reverse complement strand
TCTCTCCCCTCTGCTTATATGCAGTCGATGTCTGCCTTCGTTTCGCAGAACATCGGCGCGCACGAATTTTCGCGCGCGCGAAAAGCGCTTCTCTGCGGCATTCTCACCTCGCTTTCCGTGGGCGTGCTTATGTTCTTCTTCACGTTTTTCCACGGCGACCTGCTTGCGGGCATTTTCGCAAAGGATAAGCCAGACGCCATTTTCTACGCGGCTGAATATCTCAAAGCATACGGCATAGATTGCATTTTCGTTTCCTTCCTCTTCTGCTTCATAGGTTATTTCAACGGCTACGGCAAAACACGCTTCGTTATGTGTCAGGGGCTTATGGGTGCTTTCTGTGTGCGCATACCCGTTTCGTTTATAATGAGTACGCTTGAGCCCGTTTCCGTTTTCAATATCGGTCTTGCCACACCATGCTCCACTGTGGTGCAAATAACCATGTGCTTTATCTACTTCGCGGTTATTACACGAAGGGAGAAAAGGCTTCTTGCACCGAAAGAAACGCGCTCGGCGGTAAAGTAAATATAATTATGGCGCATTTGGTCATTCAAGCTGACCGAACGCGCCATTGTTTTTGCGTAAAAATAATGATAAAATTTAAACGAGGTGATAGAAATGAACTGTAACATAGGAAAACAAATTTTCAATTTAAGAAAAGCAAAGGGCATAAGCCAGGCAGAGCTTGCAGATTTTCTCGGCATTCAATCGCAAACCGTTTCCAAATGGGAGCGCGAAATTTGCGCGCCCGATTTGGCGAAGCTGCCGCAAATAGCGGCGTTTTTTGCCGTAACTCTCGATGAGCTTTTCGGCATAAGCAAAAAAAGCGCGCAGGAAAGCGCGCACTCCGAGCTTGATGCCTTAATATCGCAGAAAAAATGGAGTGCGGCGGCAAAAAAGGCAGCCGCTTTTGCAATAGAGTTCCCCGTGCAAAAAATATTCGTGCAGAAAATGCTCGCTTCGTTATCGCAAGCGCTTCTCTGTGGCGAGCATTTTTCGAAAAAATTTACGGAAGAAGCCATAGCTCTTGCCAAAAGAGCCGTACCGGAAATAAACGAGCCCAACATAAAAAACGATATAATTTACAGCCTGGGTGCCGTGCTGTCTATGGTTGGGCGCACGGAAGAAGCAGATTTTTACAGAGAAATGCTGCCCACCGCCGCCATATGCCGTGAAGCGCTCGATATTTTCAAATACAGAAGCGGAGGTATGCGCGCCGTTATGGAGCAAAATATTTCGGTTTACCACGCTCTGTTAGCAAATTCACTTTGGGAAATTGCCGTTGCCGCCCAAGAAGGCAACGCCTCTATAGAATATATGGAAAAAGCGCTTTACCACTACGGTGAAGCCTGCAAATACGGCAAAAACACACGCTGTTCACAAAACGCGCTTCTGGCAAACATAGCCGTTGCGAAAACATATCTCGGCACAGGCAACAAAGCCAAAGCGGAGGAATTTTTCGAAAAAGCCGAAAATTTTGCCCGTGAGCACGGGCTTTTGGAGATTTGCAAAAAATATTTTTAAAAAATTTAAATTTTTTTCAAACCTTTCGGGCTTTTTCTGTGTCTATATAATAAAAGAGGTGATTTTATGTATTTATATACCGACCTTTATTGCCACAAGCTGCTTGTGAAAAGAGAGCGCACGCCGTTTATATTCACCGTTCTGCGCAAGGTTTTAAATATACTTCTCTTTTGGCTTTCGCTTTTTTTCCTTTTGCTTTTCGCCTTGGTTACAAGGGAGTTTTTCCCCTTGCTTCTCGCCGTTGTTTTTCTTACGACCGCCGTGCCGATTATAATGGGCAGCGGCGTTTCGGCAATTCTGCGCGAAAGGTTTATTGCGGAAAGCTATGCACGCCGCGGCCTTCCGCTGAAATACGATATAAAGAAAATAATAAACGGGTACGCAAAAATCTTCCCCGTGTTATGGATTTTTCCGCCCGCTTGCGTTCTTCTTCCGGGCGGCGGGCTCTATATTGCGGTTTTGCCGCCGATTTTGCTTATGAGCATTCTGGTGCTTAAGCTTATAGAGCATACGTGGCTTATTTTCGGCTTTTCAAAGAAAAAATATTGGCTTATGCACTTATGTGTGCTCGCCGCGCTCTTTTTCGGGGCGGCGCTTGCGCGCACCATTATCGGTTATTAAAAAATCCAAGCGGTATAAACCGCTTGGATTTTTACGTTCATTTCCCATAGTAATCGTAGCCGCAGGCAGGGCATTTCGGGTAATCGAAATCGTGGCGCTCGCCGCAGTGCGGGCACGTCTTTTGCGGAAGCTCATCTTGGGCGCTTTCAAAAATATCGCCCGCATCGAAAAGCTCCATCTTTTTGCAGCTTTTGCAAGCATATATATTAACTTCAAGCGCGCCCGAAACAAGGTGGGGCAAATCGCCCAAAAGCAAGCCCATTTTTCCGAGCTGAATTTTTTCTCTTGTAATAAATTTCATTTCGCCTTCACAACGTAAGCACTTCATAATTTTTAACCTTTCGCGTGTATTGTAATAAAATTATAGTACAAAACGCGCAAAATGTCAAGCTTTATGCAAATATATCCTCCAGCTCCGCAAGGCTTGCAAGGCAGATATCTGCATAAACGCAGGTTGAGGCTTCGCCAACGCCTATTGCCGTCATACCGTTTTCCTTTGCGGCGGAAAGGCGTGAGCAATCGCTTTCCACCGCGGCGCACTCCCCGGGCGCAACGCCAAGCATTTCTGCCGCGGAAAGCAAGGCCTCTCGGCTCGATTTGCCCGACCTTTCAAACGTAGCGTCGCACGCGCCGCAGGCGTAGCTTGCCGCCAGCCTATAGCCCCTTTTGCGAAGCGTGCAAAGCACTGCGCGCGCCTCGGCATCGGGCGCTTTCTCAAAATCGAAAATTATAGCCTGTATATCCATTTCTATTCCTCATCTTCCATACAAAAATCAAGCGTGTGCTCGCCGCCGTCAAGCGGAAAGAAGCACTTTTTTATTTTTTTACCGTCGCTTTCTATTATTTTTCCGTCCAGCACCGCGCCGCACCGTCCGCAGAAGAAGTAGCGCACACGGTAGCGCGTGCCGCGAATGAAAAGTGAAAGCTCCGCGCCGTCAAGTGCGCGCGGCATATGCGGCGAAAGAAGAAAGCCTTCGCCGCGCAGACGCAAGCCGAAAAGCACCTCCAGCACCGCTTTTCTGTACCAAGCCGCCGCGCCCGTATAGTGGCTCCAGCCGCCGCGCCCCGCGTGCTCGGGGTGGCTGTAAACATCGCCCGCAAGCGCGTACGGCTCTATTTTGTAGCGCGCACAAAAGCCATGCTCCCCACTTCTCACGGCGGGGTTTATGCGCATGAGCACTTCAAAGCCGCGCTCCTTTTCCCCCGAAAGCAGGAGCGCCATAGCCGTCCAAACGGCGGCGTGGGTATATTGCCCGCCGTTTTCGCGTATACCGGGCAAATAGCCTTTTATATAGCCGGGCTTTTCCTGCCCTTTATCAAAAGGCGGCGCAAGCAGCTTCATTATACCCGTTTCGTTATCGTAAAGCTTTTCTGCGGCGGCGCAAAGCGCGCCCTTAGTGCGCTCCGTTACCTTACCGAAAAGCTCCAGCTCCGCAAAAACAGCAAAGCTTTGCGCAAGCGAATCTACCTCGCATTCCGCGCTTCCCTTTTTGCCGAGCGGCGCGCCGCTGTCGTAATATCCACGCAAATACCACCCGCCATAGAAGGCGGCGCAAAATCCCTCGTAAAGCTTTGCAGCTCCCTTTTCGAAAAAGCTTGCGTTTTCCCCGTCGCCAAGCCTTCTGCATAGGCGTGCAAGGCGCGAATAGATTATGGCGCAAAACTCTGTAAGCCAAGTGCTTTCACCCTCGCCGTGCGCGCCCACAAGGTTCATGCCATCGTTCCAGTCTCCGCCACCGATTTTAAGAAGAGAGTGCGCACCAAATCCGCGCCGCCACACAAGGTGCGCGGCAAGCAGAGCGTGCTCAAGCACGCTTCCGCTGCCTTCCGTTTCAGGCGCTTCATAGCGCTCGTGCTCTCGCGCGTCAAGCGGCGGCGAGCAAAGATAAGGTACTTCTTCGTAAAGAATGCTTTCGTCACCCGTTTTTTCAACGTATTCGCAAAGCGCGAATGGCAGCCAAAGCAGGTCGTCAGAATAGCGCGAACGAAGCCCCGTTTCCTTGCCCGCGTAGGTGTGCCACCAGTGCGCCGCGTCGCCCTCGCGGTATTGGTGCGCGGCGGCACGTACTATTTGCTCACGGCAAAGCCCGGGGGCATTTTCGAGAAAAGAAAGGCTATCCTGAAGCTGATCGCGGAAGCCGTACGCACCGCCCACCTGGTAAAACCCCGTGCGCCCAACGAAGCGCGAATAATACGTCTGGTACGGGAAAAGGCGGTTTACGGAAAGGTCGAAAAGCGCGCTCTGCGTTTTTATATTCACACTTTCAAAAATGGGGGCGCTTGGGCACTCCTCAAAGCGTTCTTCAAGCAAAAAGGCTTCAAAATCCTCACGCGTAAAGCCCGCAGTGAGCGCGGCAAGGTAAAATTCAGGCTCGCATTCCTCCTTCGAAAGCTCCTTGCAAAGGGCGCCTGTTTGCGCCCCGCCGCACGCGCGCCCGCCCGAAAGAAGCTCCGCTTCGTTCGTAACGGCTTTTGCACCGCTTGCCCACAGCGCAAGCGCAAGCGGATTTTCGAAAACGGAACGGATATAAAGTGCCTCACCCGCCTGCGAGTAAATATACCGCCCCTCTTTTTCTCGCCTTTCGCCAAGGCATGGCGAGCAAACAAAGAAAAGCTCTGCCCTACATTCTTTAAGGCGTTCAAATTTCACGCTTATTTTTTTCACGGGCATTTTGGAATCGAGCGCGGCACAAACGGTATAGGCGCTTCCCGCCGCCTCGCCGCTGTATATTGCTCGGCAGTCGCCAAGCCTTGCCGTGTGGGCGTACGCGCAAAGGTCATAGTCCTGAAATTTTTCCTCTTCGCCGTATACGCGCAAAATCAAGCGCTCGCCGCTATCCTCGCGCATATTATCCGCCGTGTGGGGCGTAAGCTTGCCAAGCGCGGCGTTTTCCCAAAAGGTGAAGCCAAGCGAATTTTCCGTTGCCACAAACGAAAGCAAGCCGTTTGAGGCAACCGTGGCAAAGGGCGCGCACCCGCAAGCCTTGTTCACGGCAAAGCCAAACGGGGTGAAAGCACCGCGCTCCACCTCGGAAAGTGCGCCGTGCGGCGCGGAAAATCCGCCCTCGCCGCGCACGCGCACACCCGGCAGAAGCCCCCTTTCCGCCTCTTGCGAAATTTCGAAAAAGCCTTCGCAATTTAAAAAAAGGAGGGGCGAAGAAAGCTCGGCTTTAAACTCGCAAAGCTCTGTAAGCGCCGCTGCTTCCCCCTCGGCAAGCGCGGTGCGCGAAACCGCGTGAATACCGCATTCGCGCCCCATAAAGCTGCGGCAGCCCTCTGCTTCCGTTATAAGCTCTATTTTGTTTTTTTGCGCGCCGCGGTATTGGTCGCTTTCATCATAAAACACGATAAGGTCGAAGCGCTCGCCGCAAATGCTCATATATTTAAAAAGGCGTATTATCAGCGCAAGCCCACGCACACTTTCTTCATCTTCCGCGAAAAAGGCAACCGCCGTATGGTTTTCACCCGAAATTCCGTGCCGCCAGAAAAGGTCGCGTGCATAGCCCGCGTGCTCGCCGCCCTGCGCGGCGGCAGGGAAACAGAACGCGCGCAAAAGAGCATTTTTCATATATGAATATTTGCGTGCAAGCCCCGAAGCGCCGTATTGCAGCCTGCAAATTTCCGAAAAGCGCCGTGTACGCCGTGCACTCTTTTCGCAAAGCAGAAAGAGCGCTTCTTCCTCGCTTTGCGCCGCGGCAAAGGCAAAGGAGCACACACCGCGCGGCTGTATGCGCCCCGTTTGCATGGCG
>JAFTNI010000156.1 GCA_017451975.1 Clostridia bacterium | reverse complement strand
CAAATAATAAAAATATACAATATTATAATAATATAAAAATATCAGTTTTACAAGTGTTTTTAATAAAATTTTTTATAAAAAATAATTTTTTTCGAAAATAGGGGAAATAAATTTCCGTTTTTTAACTTTTTTCGGCTTTTGAGCCTTGGCTCAGCGCGTGAAAGTTATTTTGTTGCCGTTTGTTTTGTCTTTGCCCGTTTCTTTATCGCTGGTTTTATCGTTTTCGTCCCCCTCGCCGTCCTCGTCTTGCTCGGGCTTCTGAGCGTCATCTGCCACGCCCGTGGGCTCAAACGAGGTTTCGCCGTCTACGCTTGCGTAGATAATGCCCTTTGCGGAGGCATATCCGTTTTCGGGGTTCTCAAGGTATGCTATCGTTTTCATTACCAGCACAAGCTTGTCCTCGAAGGCGCGGGGCGCGCCAAAGCGTATTTCATATTTGTTCTTGTACGTCAGGCGTATATCGAAGCGGTCGGAAAGGTCGGCTTCCGTTATCGTGCCCGAAAGGTCCGATTCCGATATATGCGAAAGCATTGATATAGCATCCTCTGCGGAAAGCACGGAAACGTCGCTTACTCCGTTTTCGTCCTTGTTCTCTTTGAATACGAGCGTTTTGCCAAGCTCCGCTTTATCTATAGGCATAAGCGATATGGGGTATACTTTAAGCTCGGCGCACTCCGCAAGGCTATCGTATTCATCCAACACCCGCAACGTTTCGGAAAGGATTATATATTCGCCGTCGTGCTCTATGTAGAAGCGCGGCGCGTCCTCCGTGAGTATGACGGAAATAGAGGAAATACCCGTTCTTTTTATGCGTACGTCGGTGACGTAAGGGTTAGCCGCCTTAATAGCTTTTGCGATTTTGGCTTTATCTATACCGTAGCTGTGCGTGCCGATTTTTATATTCGCCGCCCTTTTTACGGAGGATTCCGAGGAGTATACGCAGTTTTCAAACTCTATGTCTTTTATGCGCACGTTGAAAAGGAAGAATATTACGAAAGCCGCCGTGAACACGATGAAAAAGGCAGTGATAAGAAAATACCTTATCCTGTTTTTTAAAAGGGGATGATCGTTTGCCATTATTTTGCGTCCTCTTTTATAAGCTTCAGAAGTTCCTCGCTCATAAGCTCCTGCATATCCTTGAAGATGGTTTCTGCCGCACCGCGCAGAGCGAATTTTTCTATATTACGGCGCAGAGCCTCTGCTTTTTCCTTCTGCGTATATATTTCCTCCACACATTCGCGTATGCTCTGCGGGGAAAGGTCCTTTTCCTCTATAAGCATTGCCGCGCCCGCATCGGCAAGCACCTTTGCATTCATATACTGGTGGTTTTCGGCAACATATGGGGAGGGCACGAAAATACAGGCCTTTTTGCCCAGCGCCATTTCGGAAATAGTCATAGCGCCCGCGCGGCAAAGAACTATATCTGCCGCCGCTTCCCATTTCGGCATATCGTAGATATATTCTGTAATTCGCACGTTCGGGAGCTTGGTAATGCCGCTTTGCTCAGCTTTTTCCATACAGTTCTGGTAGCCGACACTGCCCGTGGCGTGAACGAAATAAATTTCGGGGTGCGATTTTGCATATGCCGCAATAAACGAAAGCATATTTTCGTTTATTGCCGCCGCGCCGCGGCTGCCGCCGAAGGAGAGCAGCGTGCACTTTGTGCCCTCGGGTATGCCGAGCTCGGCTTTCGTGCTTTCATCTGCCGTTACGATATTTTCGGAAACGAGGGGGTTGCCCACGCGCATAACCTTTTCTTTTTCGCGCAGCTTATCGGCAACGCCCGGGAAGTTCGTGTAAACGCGGTCTACGTGCTTTTCCACCATTTTAACGGCTTTGCCGGGAATGGAGTTGGATTCATGCACGGCGCAGGGCACACCTGCGCGCGCCGCCGCCGCTATGGGGGCGTAGCATTGGTAGCCGCCCGTGCCTATAACGAAATCGGGTTTGAACTCTGCAATAAGCTTTTTTGCCTTGCTGTTTGACGTGAAGAAATAGTATGCTGTTTTTATGTTGGCAAAGGGGTTTTTACGGTTGAGGCCGTACATATCTATATGCGTAATGTTATAGCCCGCTTTTTTAACGATATCGTTTTCTATTCCGCGGGAGGAGCCTACGAAGAGTATTTCAGATTTCGGCTGATATTTGCGAACGGTATTTGCAATAGCAATAGCGGGTAGATATGCCCGCCCGTGCCGCCGCAAGCGAGAATTATTTTCATTGTGTTTCACACCTTTCGTGATGGAGTGTATATATTTTGAGGTTCTGGGGCGCAAACAGCGCTTTTTAAACCTTTTCCTGCGAGGAGTATCGGGAAACGGAAAGCACTATGCCCATTTCCGCAAGCTGCATTATAAGAGCTGTGCCGCCGTAGCTGAAGAAGGGAAGGGCAATACCCGTTGTGGGTATCGTAGTGGTAACAACGGCGATATTGAGGAGCGCCTGAATGGCAACCTTTGCAACAAGGCCCGTTACCAGCAGGGCGGAAAATTTATCGGGTGCGCGCTTCGCTATGGTGAGCCCGCGCCAGAGAAGCGCTATGAAAAGCGCTATAACGGCTATGCCGCCCACAAAGCCAAGCTCCTCGCAAACGATAGCGAAAATGAAATCGTTCTGCGGTTCAGGCAGCCACAGCTGCTTTTGGTAGCTGTTGCCCAGGCCCACGCCGAAGAAGCCGCCCGAGCCGATGGCAAGCAAGCTCTGGTAGGGCTGCCAGCCGCCGTTCATAAGCACTGTTTCGGGGTGTAGCCAGGCTTCAACACGCGCGCTGGCGTAATCGGTGAAAAATATTATAACACATACAGCCGTTGCGCCGACTGCGCATATGCTTGCAAGCCACTTTGCGCTTGCGCCCGAAATGAGTATCATAACCGCGCCGATAAGGAAGATAATAACCGTTGCCGAAACGTGTTTCTGTACTATTACGGAGGCGCACACGACCACGAGAAGCGAAGCGGGCAAAAGAATGCCGTATTTGAACTTACCCATTTTTTCCGCATAGCAAGATATGTAAAGCGCGAAAATCAGCACTATTGAAAACTTCATAATATCCGAGGGCTGGAATGAAATTATTTTAAGGTCTACCCAGCGAGTGGCGCCTTTTGCCGATGAGCCTATGCCCGGTATGAAAACAAACCAGAGCAAAACATAACTTACGGCGAATATCGGAACGGCGAATTTTCGCAGTATGCGGTAGTCCACGCGGGAAAAGAAAATGAGCGCGAAAACACCGACAATAGCCCAAACCGTTTGCTTTTTTACGAAAAACAGGCTGTTGCCGAAGTTTTGCTCCGCGAAGGCGTAGCTGGAGGAAAATACCATTATAGAGCCGTAGCAAAGAAGCAGAACAACGATTATAAGAAAGGTGGTATCCATACCTCCGCGCACGCGGCGTACGGCGTCCAGCTCCTTTGTGGAATTTAGGTTGTTCCACATTTCTGCGGCTTCGCCCGTTAGTATTTCCTTGTGCTTTTTTTCTTTCTTTTTTCTTTCTTCACGTTCTTTTTTCGCTTCTTCTATGTCTTTATCAAGATCTAATTTTTCTTTTGCCATATGACGAAAAACCTATATTTAAAATTTGGTTGTGCGAATGATTCAGCCGAAAAGGTAGCAGAGCGTGCATGCCGCAAGGCTCACAAGGCAGAAAACTATAACGATTTTGTTTTCCGACCAGCCCGATTTTTCAAAGTGGTGGTGAATGGGCGACATTTTGAAAAGTCTTTTGCCCTCACCCGTGAGCTTTTTCGTTATTTTGAAGTAGGAAACCTGGAGCATAACGGAAGCCGCTTCTATTATGTAGATAATGCCCGCAACGAGAATTATAAGCGGGTTATCCATAAGAAACGCTAGAGCGCAAACTGCGCCGCCGAGGAAAAGCGAGCCTGTATCGCCCATAAAAATGCGGGCGGGGTTGAGGTTGTAAACCAGGAATCCGAGGCAGCCGCCGAAGAGCGCGCCCGCAAGGTAAAACGCGCCCGCGTTTTCCGCAACAGCTGCGGAAACGGCGAAAAACGCACATACCACGGCGGTCACGCTTGAAGCAAGACCGTCTATGCCGTCTGTAAGGTTAACGGCGTTCATAACGCCGACGATAACGATAAGAGCGATGATATAATAGAAAGTGCCGAGCTCAAACGTAACCTTGAAGAAGGGTATATAAAGGCTTGTGGAAAGCCCGCCGAAGTGCGCCATACCAAGCAGGTAGAGCGCGGCGATGATTATCTGGAGCATCATTTTTTCGCCAGATTTAAGCCCCTCGTTCTGCTTTTTGAAAAGTTTGCGTGCGTCGTCTATAAAGCCGATGGCACCGCTTGCGAGCGCGAGCGCGAGCGAAAGAAGAAAGCGCACGCCGCTTTCCGCGAAATCCATGCAAAGGAATGAGTAAACGAGCATGGTAAGCACCACGGGCGCTATGAAGAAGAGCCCGCCCATCATAGGTGTGCCTTCCTTGGATTTATGCCATCTGGGGCCTATTTCGCGTATTTTCTGGCCTATTTTGTAGCTTTTGAGCACGGGAATGAATATTCTGCCCAGCACCGCCGCGCCCACAAAGCAAATGAACATTGCTATAAAAAATTTAACTATCATTTCTGTTTTCTCCGTTAGATTTTTGCGCTAACCCTTTCAAGCTTCAGCGCGCGGCTGGCTTTGAAAAGTATTATATCGTCTTTTTCAAGTTTTTCTTTAAGCGCCTCTGCGGCGGCTTCTGCGTTTTCCACGTCTGTTATGCGGAAAATGCTTTCGCGCGGCATACCCGCACTTTCTGCGCCGAGAGCTATTTCCTCTGCGGCTTTGCCGAAGGTGAAAAGCAAGCCTACGCCGGCTTTTGCCGCGTATGCGCCAACCTCAAAGTGCATTTTGGGGCTTTGCGCGCCAAGCTCGCGCATTTCGCCGAGAAAGGCTATTTTTCTGCCCGCGCCGTATGCGCCGGAGCAGAGCACGTCAATTGAGGCTCGCATAGATTCGGGGCTTGCGTTGTAGCAATCCTCCACTACGGTAAATGCGCCCTGTTTTTTTGCTTCTGCGCGCATTGCCGCGCCCTTGAAGGCGGCAAGCCCGCGCTCTATCTGTGCGCTGTTCATGCCCGCCGCTTCGCCGACCGCTATGGCGCAGAGCGCGTTATACACGTTGTGCTTGCCGTGCGTGGGAATACGCACCGCTTTATGCTCACACGCAGGGGATTTGTAGCAAAAGCTTGTAAAGCCCCCCTCCTCTTTTATATTATACGCAAAGTAGTCGCAATTTTTGTCGATTAAAGAAACGAAACGGGTGTTTTCGAAAGTATTTTTTGCATTTTTCAAAAGCGGCTCGTCGCCGTTTGCTATAAGCAAGCCACCCTTGGCAAGCCCTTCGGTTATTTCGAGCTTTGCAAGCGCTATATTTTCGCGCGTGCCGAGGTTTTCAAGGTGAGAGGAGCCGATATTCGTTATAACGGCAATATCGGGCAGGGCTATGCGCGTAAGGCGCGAAATTTCGCCGCGCGCGCTCATGCCCATTTCCGCCACAAGCGCGTTTTGCGGTGCTTCAAAGGCGAGAAGCGTTTTGGGCAGACCAATTTCATTATTGAAGTTTCCCGCGGTTTTTGCGGTTTCATATTTCTCTGCAAGCACTGCGGCGATAAACTCCTTTGTGGTGGTTTTGCCCACAGAGCCCGTAACGCCAACGGTGAGCGAGGAAAAAAGAGCGTAATAATTTTTGGCAAAAGCGCCGAGCGCCGTTTTGGTATCGCTCACTAAAATGTGAGGTATATTTTCCGCCTGCGGCTTTGAAACCACGGCGCAGAGAGCGCCCGAGGCAATAACCTCGGGCACGAAGGCGTGCGCGTCGAAGCGCTCGCCCGAAAGGGCGAAGAAAAGCTCGCCGCCCGAAACAGCGCGGGAATCTGTGCTGTATGAATAGAAGCGAGCTTCGGGGGATGCGCCGCGAAGCTCGCCTGCGCAAAAGCGCGCGGCTTCGCCGAGCGTAAGCCCGCTTTGTTTAAGACCAAGGTACATTTTTTAAAACTCTTTTCTTTCTGTAAAATTCATAACGACGTCTTTTTCGGAAAAATAATGTGTTCCTTCCTTGTCGATTATGTAGGTTTCGTGCCCCTTGCCCGCAAGCAGGATAACGTCGCCCTCGCGCGCGTTTTCAAGCGCGTATTCTATAGCTTCCTTGCGCGAAACCACGGTAACGTAATTCTGGCGCCCGTCGCGCACGCCGCTTACTATATCGGCTATGATATCCTCGGGCTCTTCATTTCTGGGGTTATCGCTCGTGATAACGGCTATATCGGCAAGGCGCGTGGCTATATCGCCCATTTCAAAGCGCTTGCCGCGGTCGCGGTTGCCGCCGCAGCCGAAAACGCAAAAGAGCTTGCCGAGCGTGATTTTTCTGCACGCCTCAAGCGCCTTTATAAGCGCATCGGGCGTGTGCGCGTAGTCGATTATAACGGTGAAGGGAAGGGAGTTTTTCGCCACGGTTTCCATTCTTCCCGCAACGCCCGTAAAGCCCGCAAGGCTTTCTGCTATGCCTGCCATATCAAAGCCCGCGAGGCCCGCGGCTATAGCCGCCTCTGCCGTATTATATATGTTGAAATCGCCCGCCACGGAAAGAGAGATGGGCGTTTTTTCGCCTTCGCGGCAAAGCTCGTAGCTCATGCCGCTTGGGGAAATATTTACGTTTTCTATTTTATATTCCGCATCTTTTTTTGCGGAAACGAAGTGAACGCTTCCTTTTGCACCCGCCGCTATTTCGTGCGCCTTTTCATCGTCCAGGTTTATAACGGCGTGGCGGCAAAGCTCGAAAAACGAAGCTTTAACGCGCGTATATTCCTCCATGGTCTTGTGGTAATCGAGGTGGTCGCGCGTGATGTTTGTGAAAATGCCCACTTCAAAGCGGAGCGCGCCAACGCGGCTCTGCGCTACGGCGTGGGAGGAAACCTCCATAACGGCGTATTCCGCGCCGTTTGCGAGCGCCTCTGCAAAGAGTGGGGCAAGCTTTTCGGGCGGGGGTGTTGTGTGGGAGGAGGGGTAGAATGCGCCGCAAACGTCGTAGCCGACGGTTGTGAACATGGCGCATTTTTTGCCCGCATCGGTGATGATTTTGCGAAGCACGTTTGTAACGGTGGTTTTGCCGTTCGTGCCCGTAACGCCGATGATCTTTATTTTTTCCTGCGGATTGCCGACGGCGGCAAAGCAGGCGCGCGCGAAAGCGGCGCGAACATCGCCCACAAGCACCGTGGGCGCGGAAAGCCCGCAAGAAAAGGGCTTTTCTGCTACTATTACGGAAGCGCCCTTTTTCGCCGCTTCAAAAGCGTATTCGGCGCCGTCGTTCTTAACGCCCGGCATAGCGAAGAATGCTTCGCCCGCGCGCAGCACGCGCGTGTCGCAGCAAACACCGCATATTTCCATATCGTTAAGCTCGTTTTTATTTAAAATATCTTTTTCGGGTATTAGTTCAAAAAGTTTCATAAGGATTTCCTCATATACGATAAATTCCGTTCGCGTGTGCTTGCACACGCTTCATTTCAAGCCTGCCCCTTTCGGGGCAAGCTTACTTAGCCCATTTGCATATAACGCATTTCTATTTCTACAACTGTGCCTTTTTCGGCTATTTCGCCTTTTTTCAGCGATTGAGCGTATACCACTGTGTCCGGGCCGACGTTGGCGCCCGTGATGCGCACGTTCAAGCCCGCATCGGTGAGCTTTTTATTCGCTTGCTCTGCCGTAAGCCCTATAACGTCGGGCACGACAGCCATTGCGTTTTCGCCCGTATCCTCCGTATAGAGTATTATTCTGCCGCCGTCCTTAGACATTTTGCTGTCTGCCGCAGGGACTTGGTTTACAACGCTCGTGCCGTTGCCGATGATTTCGCAGGTAAGGCCCTTTTCGGCTATCATACTTTTTGCCGCGTCGAGCGAAAGCCCGCGGTAATTGCCGACGGTTATGTTCATTTTAGCAAGCTCTTTTTCTGTATACTGCGGTTCAAGACCCATGTAAGGCAGAACCTCGGAAAGTATTTTGGAAACGTAGGGGGCGGCGATGGTGCTTCCGTAAATATTGCCCTTAGTGGGTTCGTCTACTATAAGCAGGCAAAGCACTTCCGGGTCGTATGAGGGTGCATAGGCTATTGTGGAGCATATACGGTCGCTTCCCACGCCTTTTTCGGAGGTACCCGTTTTTGCCGCTACAGAGTAGCCTGCAACGTATGCGTTTTTCGCACCGCCGTTGTTTGCAACGCCGTCTGCGAGTATTGCGGAAATTGTTTCAGAGGTTTCCTTGCTTACAACCTGGCGCACCTCTGTTGTGCCGAAGGAGGCAAGAGTATTTCCGTCGTCGTCAAGCACGGCTTTTATAAGGTGGGGCGTTACGAGCGTGCCGCCGTTTGCCACAGAGGCAACCGCCGTCGCAAGCTCCATAGCCGTTACGTTAAAGCGCTGACCGAATGAGTAAACCGCAAGGTCGAGCATGGAAAGGTCGCTTTCCTGCTTGAAAATAGGCGAAGCCTCGCCGGGGAGATCCAGCCCCGTTTTTGCGGAAAGACCGAAGGAATTGAAGTAGTTGCTGAATTTTGAAATGCCGATGCGCTCGGAAAGCTTCATCATAACGGGGTTGCACGATTGCTGCAGCGCTTCCGCAAAGGAAACGTTGCCGTGGCCGCTTGTTTTGTGGCATTTTATAGTCCATCCGCTTACCCTGTAAGAGCCCGTGCAGGAGAACATTTCCGTCGTGGAGGAAAGCCCCTCTTCTATGGCAATAGCTGTTGTGAGTATTTTTGCCGTAGATCCCGGCTCGTATGTATCGGTTACGCACTTATTGTTCCAGGTGGAAAGCAGAAGCGCGGAAATTTTTTCGTTGCACTCTACCGTGCCTTCGCCGAACTCTTTTTTGTATTCTTCAACTACACTGTCGTAGTATGCGGGCAGAGTGTGCGGGTTATTGAGGTCGAAGGAGGGGTAAGTTGCCATTGCGTATATTTCTCCCGTTTTCGGGTTCATAATAATACCGCACGCGCGCGATGCGCAAAGCGAATCTACCGCCGCCTGCTCAAGGTATTTTTCAAGTATTGCCTGCACCTTGTAATCGAGCGTGGTAACGAGGTTTGCGCCGTTTTCCGCGTCGATATAAGTTTCGTAATCGTAGGGCATTTCGCCGCCAACGCCGTTTTCTGCGTGTACTATTTTACCGCTTACGCCCTTCAGAATGGAATCGTACTGGTATTCAAGGCCGTAAAGGCCACCGTCTGTACCGCAGAAGCCCACAACGTGCGAGGCAAGCGTGGAAAAGGGGTAAACGCGCGTTGCCGTTTCTGCAAAATGAATACATTCTATTTCGTTTTCCAGCATAAATTCGCGCACGCGGTCTGCCGTGTCTTTATCCACGTTTTTCTTTATGGTTCTGTCTTTATATTTGATTTTGAGCGCTTCTTCATATACGAAATCGTATTCCACACCGAGTATTTCGGAAAGCCCTTGCGCCACGAGCTTGCGAAGCTCGTCATCGAAGTTGCCGTCTTCATCCTTCATGGAGGAGGGGTCTATAAAAATTCTTTCCGTTGTGTAGTTGGTGGCAAGCACGACTCCGTTTCTGTCGGTTATGGCACCGCGGGAGGCGGCGAGCGTTTTTTCATATACCATCTGCTCCACGACCTTCGTGCGGTATTCGTTATACATTATTATTTGCAGAAATACGAGTCTGCCCACGAGCACTGCGGCGAGCAGAAGGCAAACGGAAAACAAGAAAACAGAGCGCGAGCGAAGCGTGGGCCCGGGCTTGCCGAGTATTGTTTCCGGCTTTGGGGTAGGGTTCATTGGTTTGCTCCTTAAGATAAAATAAAGCAAAAAGAGTAAAGAGTATATGTGTATATTCTCTTCACTCAAGGCTGCCTTTTTAAATTATATTTTGTTTTAGAGAATTTGATTACTTTAATCTATGAATTCGAGAAGTTTTTTGAAGCTGCGGCTGAAGGCGCTCATAAGCGAGTTCACCTTTTCGTCCTTCTCCTTGGTGTCGTCATCGACGATTTCTTCTGTTGTAAGCTTTTGGTCGTCACCGAGGTAGTGCGGCTGGCGGTATGCACCCGTAAGACCCATATCGGCGGCTATGGATTCTATTTTGGAGGAATATCTTCCCTCAAGCTCCATACTTAACTTGCGCTCCTCTTCTCTGAGCTCGCGTATTGCGTTTTCGGTTTGCTTTATTTCCGCCTGTATCTGCGATATCTGCATGAACGAAGCAACTATAACCATAAATAGCGCAGTGGTAACTGCCGTGCCGGCGATGATCAGGATGGGAAAACGCTTTTTTTCTTTGGCATCCACCGTGTTGGAAACAGTGGATTTATATGTACTGCGGATGGTTCGCAAAATTACGCCCGGCTCCTTTGCCATGCGCTCTTTTCTGCGCTGCTCCGCTTTTTCT
>JAFTNI010000155.1 GCA_017451975.1 Clostridia bacterium | reverse complement strand
TTCGGTGTCTCTCCTGGTTTGCGCTTGCGACAGCGACAAGGATAACGAAACCGCTACCACCGCCGCCACCGAGCAACCCACCAATGCTCCCACCGAGGCACCCACCACGGGTAAGGAGGAGCAGCCCACCCAGCCCTCCGACGGCAAGGTGACCTATACCGTTCAGATCATGGATCCCGACGGAAAGGGTGTTGAGGGGGTTCTGGTTCAAATGTGTGATGATTCGGGATGCAAGCTTCCTCAGACTACCGACGCAAACGGCGAGGTGACCTTCAAGTTCAAGGAAAGCAACTACCACGTGACCCTGAGCAACGTCCCCGCAGGACTTGTTGCCGAGGCTGAGTACCACTTTACCACCGATACCCTGCGTATTGTACTGAAAAAGGCTTGATCGGGGTTTGAATTGAATCAAAAAGGACAGAGAATTTTTCTCTGTTGTTCTTAACGGAGAAATGGCAGACACATAAAAATTGGCAGAGACATTGTTTTCTCTGCCAATTTGTGTTATAATATGTTGAGAGCAACCTTAGGGGTATGGGCGTTGCCCGATGTGTATGTAATACAAAGGCGAAACTTGCGATAAAACGGAACGATTAAAAAGAATTTGATGGAGGTGCCTATTATGCTTTTCAAACATCCATTTTTGAATCTTAATATAGGCCTTGTTAAAGAGAATTTTGTGATTGCAAAAAAAGATGACAAAAAACTTTGGAAAGCAAGAGGTTTCAAGAAAATTCGTAAATATCCCATATTCAGATACAAGCCTAATTCTTCTGAAATTATTATGTTGGGCGTTCCGTTGAGTATTGAAGCTTTTGGAAATGAAGTGCTGAAAAACAGCCACATTGTTGATGTATGTACTTACTGCGGTACTTATGGAATGGGCGGTCCCGGCTTTTTCGGGCTGAAATTGCAGGGAGAATATGGCACAAGGTGGTTGACTTATTGTATATGGTCAGCAGGCGAGCATATTTTGTTTGACGATCATGTTTTGGAATGCCATCCGGATCGTGCAGAAAAATATGCTCCGTTAATCGTATTTGACGATTACGCAAACAGCCTTTCAAAGTTTAAAGAATTGCTGTCCGATATGACAATCAAAGAGGTGGCATTATCACAAGAAAGCATCGAGATTATGCTTGTTGACAGCTATGACAAATTGCATTACATAAAGTCCTATAAATGCTCGGATCAATTCCCCGAACAGGGCGGTACGGGCAAGAAACGAAATTCCTTTGAAGACGGAAAAATGAGCGATTATTGGCTTGTCACCTACGACGAAACGCATTTGAAAGTATAAAAACAAGATATGTTCCAAATTATATTAGAGAACAAACAGCCCCGACAGACGTTTTAAAAAATCTGTCGGGGTTAATCTTTGTTTTCTGCGATTCAAATTTTGTTATCCGTAGGGGTGTTAGGTGATTTTTCCGATAAGAACATCACCCTTTCACCGCCGAGGCTTTTTATTATTTTGCTTTTACATATTTCATATTTCCGTTTACGGTTGTTATTGTGTGAACTTCAGCATAGTTAAGTACAGAGCTTGTTACCTTATCATCCTTTATGCTTTCAACAATAGGTGCCTTCCATGCAGGGTCACCTTCGCCACTGTAGAGCATGATATGATAGCCGTAGTCGCTCTTTATAACCGTGCTTGCGCCAACCTCGAGCTTTTCATCGAAAAGCCAAGCATCAAGGGCATCAACCATATCGCCCTTCTTTACGTTTTCATAGTAACCGCCAAGGTATGTGCTTACGTAGTCTGTAGTATATTCCGCTGCAAGCTCCTTGAATCTTTCAAGGCCTGCGCCGCCATCCTGCCAGAGTGCATAAACTCTTTCTGCTTCTGCTTTGCACTCATCCATCGTACCGTAAATGCCGGGGTCAAAAACCATCGTATACATATCCCTCGTGGGTGTTTCATCCATAGCCGCATCGCTGAGAACCATATAAGCTACGTGGGAAGCAGAGCCTTCGTGAACGTATGTGCTGCCAATTTCCGTACCATTTGCAAAGAACCAGCTGTCGAGCTCGGTTTTTTCGTCCTCGGAAACATTGTTTTGCACCGTTTGCGAGTTCACTTTTTTATTTTCCGATTTATTTACACAATATTCACTAGCAAAGAACTCTGCTGCAAGCGCACGGAACTCTTCCTCAGTTGCCGCGCTCTTGAGTTTCTGTGCATATTCCTTTATTTTTTCGGTTTTTGCGCTATCGTTTGCAAGAGTAAGCTCTACGTAAATAATGTCGCGCATAAGGTACGTATTGCCCTCTTCCTTCAGCACTGCTTCTATTTCGCTTTCCGTCGCCGTTACAATGCTGTATTCTCTGTATCTCATCTTGTTTGCAAGGCGGTGCAGTTCGAGCGATTTTCTTATATCATCTTCGTTAACGTTATTACCATAGATTTTTTTGATATATTCCTTAAGCGTCATGCCGTCTTTGGTTGCAAGCGTTTCTATTTCATCTATTTCAGACTGAATGTATTTTTTGTCGATATCGGAAAGCTCAACACCTGCATCTACCGCGGCCTCGCAGAGCGCGAGCGCGTTACAGAAGCCGTCTATAGCCTCTGTTTTGAATACGTCAAACCAGGTTATACCCTTTTCAGCATCGGAATACTGTTCGCTGAGCGATACGTTGGCATCTATGCCGAAAGCGAATTTGAGGCCTTCAGCTCCGAAATAATTGTAGTAATAATGATATGTGTCGTAAAGTGAATAAGTAACCATAGCGGCGGAAACCGTGAAGTTTTCCGAGCGCAAGATATCTATTTTGCTTAAATCTTTTCCGCAGAAATTAAGCGCCAGCAGCAATATTGCCACCACCAGCACGAGCGCAACAGCGCATATAATCAGCTTTTTCGCGCCTTTCTTCTTTTTCTTTTTGAGGTTTTTATTTTTTCCCGTTTTTTTAGTTTCCATGAAAAAATCCTTTCAGTTTTTGTTTTTGTATATAAAGCTACCGCCGTATATCCGAAAATTATTTAACTTCCTTGCCCGCTTTTTTCTGTTTCAGGCTTTCGGGCAAGCGGCGGTAAAGCGCTGTTTTTTTATAAATTATTTCCGCAAGCCAATCGTTTATGCACTCGGGGCGCACGCGCCATGCCCAGTTGCCGCTTTCCTTTGCGGGCGTGTTCATTCTCGCGCCCTCGGAAAGAGCAAGTATATCCTGCATCTGCATTATCGCCGTGTCTGCGGGGCACGCCATAAGCGTGCGTATAAATCCCCAGTTATAGCCCTCCTCTTTCGTGAGGTGCATATAGCTTTTTGCAAATTCGGCTGTTGCCTTCGGCGATTTTTCAAGCCAGAGCAGCGCAGGCTCGTTATCGTGCGTGCCGATATAGGCAACGGAGTTTTTGCCTATGTTGTGCGGCAGGTAGTCGCTATCGCCCTCGGGGTCAAAGGCAAATTCCAGCACCTTCATACCGGGGAAGCCCGTTTTTTGCAATAGCTCCTTCACACCTTCGGTAAGAAAGCCCAGGTCCTCTGCAATTACGGGCAGATGCCCGAGCTTCGCTTCAAGCGCTTCGAAAAGCGCGTATCCGGGGCCCTTTACCCAAGCGCCGCCCTTTGCCGTTTTGTCGGCGGCGGGTATTGCCCAGTAAGCCTCAAATCCGCGAAAATGGTCTATGCGTATAACGTCGAAAATCTTCCGCGAAAACGCCGCGCGGCGGCACCACCACGGGAAGCCTTCCCTTTGCATCTTTTTCCAATTATAAAGAGGGTTGCCCCACCTTTGCCCATCGGCGGAAAAGCCGTCAGGCGGGCAGCCCGCTACTCTTTTGGGCGCAAGCTTTTCATCAAGCTCGAAATCCTCGGGGTTTTCCCAAACGTCTGCGCTGTCGAGCGAAACGTATATCGGCAGATCGCCTATTATCTTTATGCCCTTTTTCCCTGCGTAAGCCTTAAGCTCAAACCACTGCTTGAAAAAGAGGTATTCTATTATTCTGTAGAATTCAATTTCGTCTGCCAAGCGTTTTTTTGCCGCTTCAAGCGCCGCTTTTTCGCGCGTTTTAAGCCCTTTTTCCCACTTCTGCCAGGAAGCACCGCCCGCTTCGTTCTTTATAGCCATAAAGAGCGCGAAGCCTTCCAGCCACGCCCCATTTTCACGGCAGAAAGCCGCATAATCCTCTGGCACGGCTTTTTTAAAGCGCGCCGCGGCTCTCCTTAACATTTTATATCTGCCCGCGTAAAGCTTGCCGAAATCGACTTTATCTCTGTCAGAGCCGAAATCAAGCCCCGCTACATCTGCTTTTTCAAGGTACCCCTCTTTTATAAGCAGGTCAGGGTCTATAAAATACGGGTTGCCCGCAAAAGAGGAAAACGATTGATAAGGTGAATCACCATAGCTCGTTATGCCAATGGGCAATATCTGCCAATAAGCTTGCCCCGCCTTTGCAAGAAAATCCACAAACCTATAGGCTTCCTTGCCGAAGGTTCCTATTCCGTGCTCGCTCGGCAGCGATGATATATGTAAAAGTATGCCGCTTGTTCTCATCAGTATAAGCTCCGGGTAAAATTTGCGCTAAGTAAAACTTGCACAATTAACAGTTTACCACAAAGTCTGCCGAGTGTCAATTTTTTATTCAAATTTATTATATAAAAATAAACGCTGATTTTTAGGATAACATTGACAAAAGAAGTAAATTGGAATACAATAGTTCTAAAAATTATTTTACTTTAAAGGATATTCAGGCATGAAAAAAATAGGTGATTTTACAAAGGGCAAAATTCTGCCCTCGCTTATAAAATTTGCACTTCCCGTGCTTCTTTCGCTTTTTCTGCAAACGATGTACGGCGCTGTGGATATGATGATTGTTGGCTGGTTCGGCACAGATGCCGATGTTACCGCAGTTTCCACGGGCAGCTGGATAATGCACGCGCTTACCACTGTTATAGTAGGCCTCGCTATGGGCACAACCATCTTTATCGGCATAAAAATAGGTGAAAAGCGCGAAGAAGAAACGGGCGATATAATAGGCGCGGGCATAGTTCTCTTTTCCATAATCAGCGCAGTTATGCTGCTTGTAACAGAGCTTTTCGCAGAGCAGATAGCGCTTATAATGCAATCGCCCACAGAAGCGTTTGAGGGCACAGTTACATATATCCGCATTTGCGGCGCAGGCTTCTTTTTCATAACGGCGTATAACGTGCTGGGCGCAGTTTTCCGCGGCATAGGCAATTCGGGCGTGCCGCTTATAACCGTTGCCATAGCCTGTGTTTTCAATATCGCGGGCGACCTTCTCCTCGTTGGTGTATTCGGCATGGGGGTTGCAGGTGCGGCGCTTGCCACCGTGTTTGCACAGCTTTTCAGCGTTCTTATTTCGCTTGTTATAATAAAAAAGATAGGCTTACCGTTCACGTTTTCGCTGAAAAACATACGCTTCCATAAAAAATTCATAGCGCGCACATTTTCGCTTGGCTTCCCAATCGCTTTTCAGGATTTTCTCGTTTCCGTTTCCTTTCTTGCCATAACCGCTATTATAAATAACCTTGGGCAAACGATGGGCGTTGCCGTAACGGCGGGCGTCGGCGTGGCAGAAAAGGTTTGCGGG
>JAFTNI010000154.1 GCA_017451975.1 Clostridia bacterium | reverse complement strand
TTTCGCCGATGTCAAGGCCCTGCATATCTGCGGGGATAGCATCGGAAGCCACTGTTGTAACTTCGATTTCAGCATCGATGGGGTTGGGGAAATCTTTAGCGATAACTGTGTCTACGGGGAGAAGAAGGTTCACGCCGTTCTTTTCAGCAAGCTCGAGCATTTCGCGGCAGTAATCAACCTTTTCTTCGTCGAAGAGAGATGTGCCGATTTCGTAGCCCTTTGTTTTGAGGAACGTATATGCCATGCCGCCGCCGATGATGAGTGTATCAACCTTTGTGAGAAGGTTCTTGATAACGTTGAGCTTATCGGAAACCTTTGCACCGCCAAGGATAGCAACGAAGGGGCGCTGGGGGTCTTCAAGAGCTTTGCCCATGATAGAAATTTCTTTCTGAATGAGGTAGCCGCAAACAGCGGGAAGGCCGCCGAACTGTGTAACACCTGCTGTGGAAGCGTGTGCTCTGTGTGCGGAACCGAAAGCATCGTTTACGAATACTTCGCCGAAAGCAGCGAGCTTTTTGGAAAACTCTTCGTCGTTCTTTGTTTCGCCTGCGTTGAAGCGCGTGTTTTCGAGAAGAACGATTTTGCCTTCTTCGAGAGCCGCAACTTTAGCCTGAGCATCTTCGCCAACTGTGTCTTTTGCGAATGTTACGATACCGCCGAGGAGCTCATTGAGTCTGTCTGCAACGATAGCAAGGGAGAATTTTGTAACGTCGCCCTGTGCTTTTTCGAAAGCTTTTGCTGTTGCTGCTTCCTGCTCTTCTGCGGGGAGCTCTGCAATTTTAGCAAGTTCTTTCTTTGTGAGCTTGAAGCTCTTTTCAAATATAGCGTGGGGCTTGCCCATGTGAGAGCAAAGAACAACTTTTGCGCCTTCGCCAACGAGATATTTGATTGTGGGGAGAGCTTCTACGATTCTCTTGTCGCTCGTGATAACGCCGTCTTTAACGGGAACGTTAAAGTCGCATCTTACGAGGACTTTTTTGCCTTTGACATCAATGTCTTCAATGGTTTTCTTGTTATAAGTCATTTTTTTCTTCCTCCGAAAAAATTTTTTAACAATATTATTTTAACACACTATTATGCTTTTTTCAATAGGTTTTTGGTAAAAATGAAACATAAAGAAAAAAAGTAAGTGTTGCAGCAAAGATATTATTTTTCTTCTTTTAACGTAAAATGTATAAAAAGCAGCTCTGCAATCAAAGATAAAGTTATAAACAAGCCCACAAAGGAAAAGAAATCAACGCCGAAAACAAGAGGGCCCAGCGAAAAAACGGTGCACACGCAAAGAATGTTTCTGGCAGTTAAAGCTAATTTTCGGTTGCCCGTAATGCAGAATATTAATATAAGAACAAAAACAATACACGTAATTATTGCAGTGAGCAAAGGCGAAAAATTGGCGTAACCAAACGGCGTAAGGTCAAAATATGAATACGTTTCCCTGAAAGGCTCGCCTTCGGGATTAGCAAAATTACAAACAGCGCCATAAGGCAAAATCTCAAGAATAAGCGTGATAAAAGGCAATATCAGGTACATAAATCTTTTTTTCATAAAGCAATATTCTCCTTTTTATTCAAAATATGCTTGTCATTCTTATTATAACACAAAACGGCAGAGAAAGCAATATCTCTGCCGTAATTTGTGCATTGTGGACCGTCGAGGACGCCGTTCCCTACAATAAGCAATCTTCTTTATGGAAAGGAGCGTAAAGCGCACCTTTTTTATTCACCTGTTCGCGCCGGTTTCCATGGCTTCTCCAGCGGAGGAGCTGTCGCGTTAGCGACTGAGGAGGAGAAGACGGGTCTGCCTTACTTCTTCAAAAATTTTAAAATATCTTCGCATACAGCATTAAATCTTTTTTCTATATCCTCATTAGTATATCTCAATACTGTAATTCCAAGATTTCTAAAATCTTCATCTCGCATCTTATCGGATCTTCTGCCCTCAGATGTTCCGTGCTGTTTGCCGTCAATTTCTATAACGATACGTTTTTCTGCAATAAAGAAATCAACTATATAATCTCCAATATTTTTTTGCCTATTAACTGTAACAGGTAATTTTTTTAAAAAATCATACCATAAATGTTTTTCTTCGGGAGTCATATTTTTCCTGAGCTCTTTTGCTAAATTGACGTTATTTTTATTGTAATTATAAATCATGCCCGTACCGTCATCTCCTCATCCACCACTGTCGTGGTCCCCCTTCCCCGCAGGGGAAGGCTTCTCTTTTATCTGTTCGCGCCTCTTAAAATGTCGCCTGCTTTTACCTTGAAGGGCACTTTGAGGTAAAACTCCATAAACGGGTGCGGTACAGAGGGAATTTCCTCGCCGTCGATGCCGTACATTTCCTCGGCTTCGAAGCGTCTGCCCGTTTTACCGGGAGT
Source organism: Clostridia bacterium (assembly GCA_017451975.1). Lineage (GTDB taxonomy): Bacteria > Bacillota > Clostridia > Oscillospirales > CAG-272 > UMGS731. The sequence goes on along the minus strand of JAFTNI010000154.1, from coordinate 7,892 downwards.
AATAAGCTCTACGGCGTCGCCGCGGCAGAATTTATTGCGCTGAATACATTTTGCCATGCCCTTTTCGGCATCGTATTCCTGCACAACGGCAAGGTATGCCTTTTCGCGAAGGTAGCCCTGCACCGTGCAGGTCTGCGCGTTGTTCATGGGGTCGTCGAAGAAGTAGCCCGTGCAGTATTCGCGGTGGCTAACGCTATCAAGCTCCAGAAGCCACGCAGGGTCTAGGGTAAATTCGTCGCCCTCTTTCATATATCCGTCTATTGCCGCGCGGTATGCGTTTGTTACAACCGCCGTGTAATATGCGCTCTTCATTCTTCCCTCTATTTTAAAGGAGGTTATTCCCGCCGCAACAAGCTCGTTCATATGCTCAACAAGGCACATATCCTTAGAGCTCATTATGTACGTGCCCTCGCGCGTTTCCTCTATGGGGAAAGCCATATCGGGGCGCTTTTCTTCGCGTATGGTGTAGTTCCAGCGGCAGGGCTGGGCGCACGCGCCGCGGTTGGCATCTCTGCCCACCATGTTATTCGAAAGCAGACATCTGCCGCTGAACGAAACGCACATAGAGCCGTGAACAAACGCCTCTATTTCCATATCTTCGGGGATATTTTTGCGTATCTGCTTTATTTCCTCCAGCGAAATTTCGCGCGCAAGCACAACTCGCTTTGCGCCCTGCTCGTACCAGAAGCGGCAGTCTGCCGAGCTTACCACGCCCGCCTGAGTGGAAATGTGAAGCTCCAACTCGGGGTAAAGCTTTTTGAGCAGCGCGAAAACGCCCGCATCGGCAACTATTGCCGCATCTATTTTATGCGGGAGCGCCGCAAGCTCGAGAATAAACTTTTCAAGGTCGGCGTACTCATATTCGCGCGGGAGCGTATTGAGCGTAAGGTAAACCTTTTTGCCGCGCTCGTGGGCGTACTTCGCCGCCTCGGAAAGCTCTTCCATTGTAAAGTTATCTGCCGCAGCGCGCATACCGAAGCGCTTTGCGGCGAGGTAGACCGCATCTGCCCCATAAAGGAACGCAGCCTTCATTGTTTCAAAATTTCCCGCAGGGGAAAGAAGCTCTGTCATATTTTTCTCCTTTTTCGCTCTCTTAAAAGAAAGTATTTTCAGGGAGGAGCAAGCCCCTCCCCTACACAAATAATTATTTATTTCAAAACCGCCGTTATTTTCCTTTTTTCCACCTTGCAACGGCGCGCTTATGCTCTGCGTACGTGCGCGAGAAAACGGCTTTTTTATCGTTCCCCGTAAGGAAATAATAATATTTCGTGTTAGCGGGGTAAACCGCCGCCTCCAGCGCCGCCGCGCCCGGGTTACAAATTGCACCCGGCGGCAAGCCTGCGTTTTTATAGGTATCGTAGGTATCGCCGTAAAGCGCTGTTGCATCGCTTTGCAGGTATTTCATACCGCCGCGCAGTCTGTTGCGAAAAACGGAAGAAATGCCCGCCATATCGGAAAGGTAATATGCCTCGCGCTGAACCATAGAGGCAAGTATAACGGCTTCGTCTATGCTGTAGCCCGCACGCGCCGCGTCTGATGCCATCGTAGCCGTAAACTTGCGCTCGAAGTTCGCAAGCATTTTCGCAATAGCCTCTTCCTCCGAAGAATCTGAAAAAAACATATACGTATCGGGGAAAAGGTAGCCGTCCAGGCGGTATTTCCGCGCAGGGTTTTCGGGTATGGCCGAAACAAAACCGAAATCGAATTCGCCGTGCGCTATGGCTTCCTCGAAGCCCGCGCGCGTGCCAATGCCGTTTTCAAGGAAAAGCTCTATAATTTCGTCTGTGGTATAGCCCTCGGGCACGGTTATGCGCACCTGCGTGCGCTCGCGCCCTATGCCGAAAAGCTCGTAGCGTATTTCATCGTAGCTCATTGCGGGCGAAAGGGTGTATTCCCCCGCGGGTAGCGTGCGCGCCTCGCTTTTCATAGAAAAATAAATTCTGAAAAGAAGCGGAAAGGCTATAATTCCCTCTTCCTTCAGCTTCTGTGCGCCTTCGCGCAGCGCAGTTTCCTCGCCCAGCGCAAAGGTTTTTTCGCTCCCGCTTTTGCAAAGCGCAAAAACGTCGTTTGCGGCAGCTATAACCGCGCCTGAAGCAAGCGCCGCCGTGAGCAAAACAGATATTATAAAAAGTAAAACCTTATATTTTTTCTTCATTATTCAAAACCGCCGAATAAGTTTTTTCTTATTCTTTGCGGTTTTGAAAAATTTATTACATAACTATAAGCCCGACTATAACGAAAAGCGCAACTTCTGCCAGAAAAGGCTTTTCCATAATCGCCTCCACAATCTGCGCCTTCAGCTTTTTCTTTTTCAGCGGCTTCGGGGCGCTGTCGCCGTTTTCGGCGCAATAGCGCATAACGCGCTCTGCCGCGCCCAGGAAGAAGAAGGCGCAAACGAACATCGCCGCCGTAAGTATAAGCCAGAAAAGAATATCGCTATCGGGGTTGGAGGAAAAGAGCCATATGTACTTTTCGAAGAATATAACGTATAAATTATACGCAAGGTGCACCGCCGCAGAAGCCCATACAGAGCGTGTTATATACGCAACCCAGCCAAGTAGCATACCGAGCAAAAAGTAGATCGGAAACTGCGGCAAATCGAAGTGAACGAAAGCGAAAAGCAGCGAGGAGAAAACGAGCGAAAAAACAGATCCGCCCGCCCTGTACTCGCTCAGCACTATTCCGCGGAAAATAAACTCCTCCGTAATCGCGGGCAGAACGGCAAGCGAAAGCACCATGAGCACCGTGCCGCCGAACGAGCCCGTGTTAAGCGTTATACTGCTGCCGTAGAGCAGGTACGCCGAATAATCGTAGGCAAAATGGAAAAGCCCGAATTTAAGCACGCCTGAAGCGAGCATTATAAGCAGAGCGCCGAGTATTATAACGCGCATGGAATGCTTTCTGGGCGCGTAAATGTCGAGCGTCGGCACGTATTTTTTGCCACGCAAATAGCAGAACCCGCCCGTGGGCACGGCAAAAACGAGAAGCTGCAAAACGAGCATTACGCCGTAAATAACCGCTTCGTTATCTGTATCGAGGTTTGCAAACCGCACGAACAGCATGAAAACCGATATAACCAGAACAAGCGCGGGCGCCGCAAAAAAAGGATGCGAAGCGTTAACTCTTCGCATAAAGTCCTCTTTCCGTGATCATCACGTCTACCGTAAGGTCAAAGCGGCCGTGCGGAACGGAGTTCACGATGAAATCGCGGTAGGCAAAGCCGACCTTCGTGCCCCTGAAGCCCGCGAGGTATCTGTCGTAATATCCGCCGCCGTAACCGATGCGAAAGCCCTTTTTATCGAAAACCACCGCGGGAACGATGCATGCCACGTTGCATTTTTCCGCAAGCTCAGGTGTGAAAGCAGGCAAGCTTTCCGCAGGCTCCATAAGATTATACGAGCCGGGCAAAAGCTCATCGAGCGAGCTTACGTAGTGGAAAACCATAGTGTGGTCTGCGGGGTTGCAGCGCGGGAAAGCTATTTTTTTGCCCGCCGCAAGCGCCGCCTCTGCCACAGGGCGTATATCTATTTCATCGGGCTTCGGGTAATACATAAGAATTATATCCGCATATCTGAACGTAGCGGAGCCGAGCATATTTTTGCATATTTTTTCGTTTTTCTCGGCGCGCTCGGCGTCTTCAAGCCCGCGGCGCTTTGCAAGGTAATATTCGCGTATTTCCGTTTTGTGTTTTCTTATTTCGTACATTATGCAAGAACCGCCTTTCTTAAATTTTCGCTTGCATCGCCGCCGTAAAGTGCGGCAACGAGCAGGAGCGCAAACTCCATAGCCGCGCCTGCGCCGCAAGCGGTGATAACGTTGCCGTCGCGCACGGCTTTTTCACCCGCAAGCACCGCACCGGTAAGCTTTTCTTCAAAGCCGGGGTAGCAGGTTGCGCGCTTGCCCGAAAGCATGCCCCAAGCGCCGAGCAGAGAGGGTGCGGCGCATATAGCCGCAACGAGCTTGCCTTCCGCAAAAGCCTTTTTCGCGATTTTTTCCACGTCGGCGTCTGCGCCGAGGTTGAGCGTGCAGGGCATACCGCCGGGCAACACTACCATATCGTAATCCTCACAGGCACATTCCGCCGCAGTCTTGTCCGTAACGATTTTAACGCCGTGTGAGCAAAGGCATTCTTTTTTGCCCGCGCCCGCAAATGTTACCTCTGCGCCCGCGCGGCGAAGCATATCCACGGGGGTGAGCGCTTCTATTTCTTCCGAGCCGTCGGCAAGGAAAACTATAACTTTTTTCATAAATTCTGCTCCTTTATCTTCCGAAAATTTCATCAGTCGGCTCGAAAAACGCATTAAAGCAAATTTTTTCGGGCATTGCATCTTCACTCAAGGGCTTGCAAAGGCCGCGCGCGCATCTTGCGCCGCCATCTACAAGGCTTCCCTTCTCCATACGGTCGTAAACGGTAACTGTGTTATCATAGCAAGGAGCGTAAACGATGTAACCGCGCTTGGAAATGGCAAAAAACCTGCCCTCTTCCTCGAAAACTCGCATGGTGTGGTTGAAAAATTCCATATCCTTGGCGGGCATACCGTGCACGCGGGAATATACCTTCCAAAGCATATAAATATCGTCTGTGGGGTTATATTCGCGCAGAATTTCGCGCGGCGCGCTGTAGGGGAAGCCGTTTTCCGCCTTCACCGTATAACCCATTTTTTCGTACATTGCAAAAAGCTTTTCTTCTGCGGGCACTACGAAAGCAAAACCATAGCCGCGCGCACGCATGATTTTTTCCGCCCCTGCCATAAGCGAAGCGAAAATGCCGCGCCCGCGAAACCCGGGGGCAACCCAAGCGGCGAAAATATAGCCGCCCACACGCGTTTTTTCCTTTTCGGGATAAGTTATTTCGGGGAAGTTCACAGCGCCAACGGCTTTGCCGCCCGCGTACGCCGCGAGCGTGCATTTTTTGCCCGCCCAAATATAAAAATCATCGTAAAACGCTTTGTCATCACCGAAAATTTCGCTTTGATTGTCTATTATTTCCTGCCACTCCGCCTCTGTTTCGGGGGCGCGGAGTGTGATTTTTTCTAAAATATTTTCCATTTAATTATTCCTTTACATCGAGGAATTTTATAACGCTTTCCTGAATTTTTTCCTGAATTTCGTCTATAGGCAAAAGATCTGTGCCTTCCTCGTTGCAGCACTGTATGCGAACCCAGCCGAGCTTATCTGCCGCATATACTGCCGCCTTGTAGCAGTGCATCATATATTCGCGGTCTTTTTCGTGTATATCCATTTTTCTGCCCGTTTCCATGCTTCTTTTGCGCACGTATTCGAGCGTTACCTCAGGCTTTACCTCAAGGTAAATTACAAGGTCGGGCACGGGGAGCCCAAGCTTGCCAAATTCAAAATCATAGAGCCACGGCAAAAATTCATCCCATTCTTCCCTGTCAAGCTTTGAAAGCTGGTGAATGGCGTTTGAAGTAGTATATCTGTTTGCGATAATTATATTGTCCTTTTCCGCGTGGAACTCGCCCCAATCCTTTTTATAGGAAACGAAGCGGTCTGCGGCGAACATCATCGTAGCGGCGTATGCGTTAACGTCGCCCGGGTTTTTGCCGAGCTCGCCGCCCAGATACATTTTCACGAGCGTGGAGGAAGGGCTTTCGTAATCGGGGAAGGAAATAAGGCGCACGCTTCTGCCCTCTTCCGTAAGGTCGGCAAAAAGCAGCTTCGACTGAGTGTCTTTTCCCGAGCCGTCCAGCCCTTCTATTGCAATAAGTTTGCCCATATAAACAACCTTTCTCGTATATAGCTTCACTGATGTGAAGAATAATTTCTTTCCTGTTTCAAAGTATTCGCGGGGTCGCCGCGAATACTTTGAAGCTTATTTTGTTATCAGATCTCGTCCTCGGGGAAGCTTTCGCGCGTACGCGGAATTTCACCCGTTCTCTGCATCGTGCGGGCAGAGGGCATTTCGCCTGTTCTCTGCATTGTGCGGGCAGAGGGCATTTCGCCCGTTCTTTGCATTGCGCGGGCAGAGGGCATTTCGCCCGTTCTTTGCATTGCGCGGGCAGAGGGCATTTCGCCCGTTCTTTGCATTGCACCCGCAGCGCCGTCTTTTCTCATTGTCATTTCAAGGTACTGCTCTTTGGAAATAAGCACCTCGCGGGGCTTCTGACCTTCGGGCGGAGCAACTATACCGCGGCGTTCCATAACGTCGATGATCTTTGCGGCTCTGCCATAGCCGAGCGAAAGCTTGCGCTGAATGAGAGATGTGGAAATTTTACCTGATTCCACTGCAAGCTTTATTGCAGCTTCGAGCTTAGGATCGTCCTCTTCCTCTTCTTCAGCCTCTGCCATAGCATCCAAAGCTTCGTCGCGGGCCTTGCCCTTCTTACCGCAGAGCGCGGCTTCTTTTTCTATGCGTGCCATGATTTCGCCGGAATATTCCGCTTTCTTCGCATTTTCCTTGATAAATTCTATAATTCCCTCAAGCTCTGCGTCGGAAACGAAAGCACCCTGCGCACGCATGGGCTTCGAGCCAACGGGGGCATAGAGCATATCGCCCCTGCCTATAAGCTTTTCTGCGCCTACGGAGTCGATAATGGTTCTGGAGTCCACCTGCGACATAACCGTGAAGGCGATACGGGAAGGAACGTTTGCTTTGATAAGACCCGTGATAACGTCTACGGAAGGTCTCTGCGTACCTATAATAAGGTGCATACCTGCGGCACGCGCCTTCTGCGCGATACGGCAGATAGACGTTTCAACCTCGTTGGATGCCGTCATCATAAGGTCGGCAAGCTCGTCGATAACTATAACTATCTGGGGGAGCTTTTCTTTATTGGGGTCGTCGGCTATAGCTTTATTGTAGCCGTCGATATTACGAACGTTCATAGACTCGATAAGGTCGAAGCGGCGTTCCATTTCGGTTACGCACCAGTGGAGCGCGCCGGCCGCCTTTTTCGGGTCGAACACAACGGGCACAAGAAGGTGGGGTATGCCGTTGTAAATATTAAGCTCTACCTTCTTCGGGTCAACGAGCACGAGCTTAACCTCGTCGGGCGTTGCCTTATAAAGAAGGCTTATAAGCATTGTGTTGATGCAAACGGATTTACCCGAGCCCGTGGTACCCGCAATAAGCAAGTGGGGCATTTTTGCAATATCGAGGTAAACGTGTTCACCGGAAACGCCTTTACCGAGCGCCGTTGTGAGCTTGCTCTTTGCTTCCGTAAACTTTTCATCCTCTAGAAGTGTGCGCAGGTAAACCGTATCGCGCGAGCCAAGGTTGGGCACTTCTATACCAATAGCGCTTTTGCCGGGTATCTGCTCTATACGCACGCCGTTTGTGGCAAGGGCGTAGGAAATATCGTCGGCAAGGTTTTTAACCGTGTTAACTCGCGTACCCGTTGCGAGAGCTATTTCAAATCTCGTAATCGTAGGGCCGCGGAAAATATCAACGACTCTTGCGTTTACCTTGAAGTTTTTAAGCGTTTCAATAAGCGTGTCTGCGCGCTCCTGGAGCTCGCTGTATTCGCTTTCGTCTGTTTCGTTGGGGTCTGCTTCGAGAAGGTCAAGAGGGGGGAAAACATACTTGGGCTCTTCGGGGATTTCGGCTTCGGGCTCGGCCTCGGCTTCGCTCTCCTCTTCTTCGTCTGCATCTGCAAGTGCCGCGGTTGCAGCGGCAACGGCACCGCCCGCCTGCATTCTGCGGCGCGTTTCTTCGAGCGTTGCGCGAAGCTCGCTTATTGCGGGGTCGTCTTCATCTTCCGCCTCGGCTTCAGCTTCGGGCTCGGCATCTGCTTCCGCTTCAGCCGCGCCTATAGCCTCTTCCCAGGGGGTAACGTCGTCGGGCAGGGGTGTTTCGCCCGTTGTAAAGGTTTCTTCAGCGCCCGTCATAACCTCGGAAAATTCGCTTTCGTATGTAGAATCAAAAGCTCCTT
>JAFTNI010000153.1 GCA_017451975.1 Clostridia bacterium | reverse complement strand
GGGGGGATATTTATTTTTTAAGCTTCGAGCTGTTTGCCCAGGAAGGAAGCCGCCGTTTGAATAAGCTTTGCCTCTGTTTCATAGCCGAGGCGCTCGCCGCGCACGCCCTCGCCCGCAAGCGACATGACGCAGCCGATAACGTCGCCTTCCGTAAAGATGGGCATGGCGCACGATATGTGGCAGCTTTCGTTTTCTTCGGTGAGATGCACCTTTTCCGCCGCCTTTTCGTCGGTATAAAATGAGCGCCCTTCTATGATTTTCTCAAGAGAAGAGGAGTTTTTCTTTTCTAAAAATTCCTTTTTCGACACTCCCGCGCAGGCGATAATGCAATCTCTGTCGCAAACGGCGACGGGCATATTGCAGGTTTTATAGAGCGTTTCGGCATATTCCGCGGCGAAATCCATAAGCTCACCTATGGGCGAATATTTTTTGAAGATGACCTCGCCCTCTCTGTCTGTATAGATTTCAAGCGGGTCACCCTCGCGTATTCTCATTGTTCTTCTTATTTCCTTGGGGATAACGACTCTGCCGAGGTCGTCTATCCTTCTTACTATTCCTGTTGCTTTCATATATATAAAATCTCCTTGTTTCTGCTTTGTGGCAGGGCGGTTTGTGAATCGCCTCTGCATGGGTTTGTGATGTTAGTATTTGCAAAACAAGGGGATTTATACTTATATATTGAATTTTTGAAACGGATATGGTATAATAAAATAAAAGAGAGGTGAATTATATTGAATAAAAAGCCTTTAAAATTGCTTGTTGCTGTATTGTGCGGCATTTTGCCGCTGGGGTTGATTTCGTGCGGCGTTAACCCAAACGGGGTTCACGGCACAGAGCTGCTTAAGCTTACCGACGATGAATTATATGAAAAAGTTTACTTGCAAACTCTTGATATTGTAGAATCATATCCTGATGAAGAAACCGCTTTGGCAAAAATGAGTGCCGAATGCAGAACTTTCTATATATTGAGCATTTTTGATATGGAAATTCAAAACGGCGGCTTGTGTCAATTTTTTGTTAATTCATCTCGTTTTCTGGCTCCGTATGTTGCGGAGTGCCTTGAAACTGTAAACGCCGGGGAACACAAAAAGCTTTTTTTGGAATTTGTTGCCGAAAACAATATCGATCTTTATCATCTCGAATCCTTTGAAATTGAGGATGTCAATGATTATGCTGCGCAAACAAAGCGATATGACTTCGAAGCATTTGACAATGCATATGGTGAATTAGTCCCATATATGGTTTCTTATATCAAAGCCAATATTTCTGAATTTTAATAAAAACGGAGTGAATTTCACTCCGTTTTTTGTTTTCCCCCGTTCCGCTATACCTTAAACCGCGTTTCTTTTATATAATCGGAAAGCCTTATGCGCCTGCCCTCGCGCGCAGCGGCGTGGGGAAACGTGTTTTCCAGAAGCACCGCCTCGCCGTCGAAATAGAATTCCTCCTTTTCGGCGGTTTTCCACAGCTTGTGTGGGAAAAAATGCTTTGCGGGCAAAAGAAGCTCGCTTTCCACGCTCCATATCTCGCCAAATTTGCGGTATGTGAGTATAGCTTTGCCCTCGCAAAGCACGTATTCGCGTACTATGCTTATTACATTTTCGTCGGCGTAGGAAATATTGAAGAGCATATTCATGCGAAGCGGGGCAAAGCTCCGTTTTTCGCGGCGGTCAAGCTCCTTGAAGCTTTTGCTGTATGCTTCTGCTTTTTCGCGGAAAAAGGCGAGCAGGTTTTCTGCCGTTTGCTCGTAAAACGCGCTTATCTGCTCTTTGCCCTCTATTCTGGGGTAGAGCAGCCTGCACGCGGCGCAGGAAACGCCCTGCACGCAAACAGCCCCCTTTTTTTCTTCCGTATATATCTGCATTTTACCATGCCTCCGAAAAAGTTATTATATAATATATTCACGCGCGGGTGAAAAAATTTCTTTAATCTACGCCAAAAACAAAATAAATTTATTAAAAAAACCGAATAATATTTGTTGTGTTTTCCATTTTTTTGTGATATAATTAATTTGTTATACTTTGCGGAAGTGGGGCTATGCCATATTTTGGCTTGCGTTTTCGGCGCTTTCGCAAAAATCCACCCTTAAATTGAAGAAAGGAAGATGAGAAAATTGGCTAATAAACCAAAAAGCGGAAAAAGCACCTCTTCGCGCTCGGGCAGCACGAGCAAAAGTGCAAGCAAAAGCTCCGCTTCAAAGAAAACTGCCCGTAAAGCTGACGTAAAGTACGAAAGCTATAAAAACAAAAAAGGCGGAAAGAGAAAAGCAAACACATATTCCGCAAAGCATTTTATGGTATCCGTTATCATGGGTGCGCTCGCGCTGTTTATCGTTGCGTGCTATGCGTTCCCGCAGTGGTGCGGTATTCTCGGTGAGTACACGAAGGAGTTCACCTTCGGTATTTTCGGCGGCGGTGCAATACTTTTGCCGATACTCCTTTTCATCGAGGCTATAGCGCTTAAAAGCGACGTTAAAAACGGCAAGGTGGCTTCGCGCCCCGTTTCCTCTGTTTTTGCTATTATAATGGTTGCGGCGCTTCTTCACGCGGCGGCTACCCTTGGCGACGACGACCTCAAATACTTTATTTCCGATGTAGACTTTTCTGTTATAGGTGAGTTCTATGAAAGCGGCATGGAGCTTGTGGGCGGCGGTGTTATAGGCGGCCTTGCGGGCACGCTTATTATGTCGCTCGTGGGCGGTGTAGGCACAATAATGATAGCGGCGCTTATAATACTTTTCTGCGCTATATTCGTTTTCGGCCTTTCCTTTGGCGATATCAAAATGAAATACGTTAAATTCCAGGAAAAGAGAGCTATCAAAAACCAGGAAAGAGCAGAAAACGAAGCAAGAAAGGCGGAAGAAGCCGCTATTGCAAGCAAGCGCGAGGAGCTTCGCCGCGCCGAAATGGCAAAGGAAGAAGAAGCAGAGCGCAAGCGCAAGGAAGAGGAAGCGCGCGAAATCGAGCGTATACGCAAAAATACGCAGGCTCACAACGAAAGAGCGAGCCAGATACGCCGCGAGCTTGAAATGGGCAAAAAGGTTGCCCATGAATATGACGACGAGCCCGAAACAGACGAAATGCCCCGCGCGCGCAAGCACGGCGACATTGAAGAAATTTTCCAGGCAGGCCTTATAGAAGACGTTACCGATACGGAAATCGATACAGGCGCGCTTGAAGAAGGCGGCGAGGTTGCCGATACAGATGCCGATACGGATACAGACATAGAATTCCGCGGCGAATCTGTAGACGAATTTTGGCTTGAAAATGACCCCGATACAGAAACGACCTTTGTTGACGTACCCAATATGGGCGGCAGCGCAGAGGGCTTCGAGGGCGAAGACTTCGAAACCATAGGCGCGGGCGACGAGCCCGAGGGCGGGGAAGGAGCTTT
>JAFTNI010000152.1 GCA_017451975.1 Clostridia bacterium | reverse complement strand
CACTCATATTTGCTCCTTATGGTTGGAATTTGTTTCATATTTACAATTATACCATAATGTAACAGATATTGCAACAAATAAAAAAGATTTTTGAAAAGTGTGCGACTTTTCGGTTTTATGTTGACCTTACGCGCGAAATATGGTAGAATATAGAAAAACAATGCGGAGGGCTTTATGTCTTTACCTATAGCAGAAAAAAGAATTGTTGATTTTGAAGAATTGGGCTTTGGCATTTTCGTGCATTTCGGGCTTTACTCTCAGCTCGGCATGGGCGAATGGATACAGCACATAAGAAAAATTCCCAAAGAGGAATATATCAAGCTTGCAGATACCTTCACGGCAGAGAACTTCGATGCGCAGAAGCTTGCAAAGCTTGCAAAAGCCGCGGGTGCGAAATATATCACGCTCACCACGCGCCACCACGAGGGCTTTTCGCTTTATGATACGAAAGGTCTTTCCGATTACGACGTTATGCACTCGCCCTGCGGGCGCGACCTCGTGCGCGAGTTTGTAGATGCTTGTCGCGAAAACGGAATAAAACCGTTTTTATACCACACCACGGCAGACTGGTATAACGATGATTTCCATGAAGATTTTAAATCATACCTCAAATATCTTCGCGATTCTGTGGAAATTCTTTGCACGAATTACGGCGAAATAGGCGGCTTCTGGTTTGACGGCAACTGGTGGAAAAAGAACAACGATTGGGAAGAAGATGCGCTCTACGGTATGATACGCAAGCATCAGCCGAACGCTATTATCGTGAACAATACGGGTACTTCCGCGCGCGGTGCTGTAGGCAACCCCGAAATAGATAGCGTTACATTTGAGCAGGGCAGACCTACGCCCATGGACCGCGAGGGTATGCCGAAATACCTTGCGGCGGAAATGTGCCACACTATGAACGAGCATTGGGGCTTTGGCGAAAATGACTTCAACTATAAATCCGCCGCACACCTTATAGAAACGCTTTGCTCATGCCGCAAGGTTGGTGCAAACTACCTTCTTAACATCGGTCCGAAGGGCGACGGTTCTATACCGCTTTTGCAGGAAGCGATGCTTCTTACCGTGGGCGAATGGATAAACAAAACGGGCGCTTGCATTTATAAGGGCAAGCCTTGCGGCGTGCTTGGCGACGGTAAAAACTTTGCTCTTGAAGCAGAAGGCAAGCTTTACTTCTTCGTTAGCGACCTTACAATAAGCGGCAACGAAAATGTTACTGTTGCGGGCGGCGGCGCAGGAGAAAAATGCTTTACGGGCGTTTCCGCTAAGATTAAGAATGTTCGTTGGGTTGATAACGGCGAGAAGCTAGATTTTGAGCAGGACGCTGACACGCTTAAAATTAACTGCACAGCTTACCCTTACGGTACAAGCCTTGTAGTTAGAATAGCTGAAGCAGAAATAGAATAAGATATAAAAAAACCCGAACGGATTTGTTCGGGTTTATTCTTTGGTTATCGACACGGAGTGTCGTATATGATCACGCCACAGAAGGATGCACGCTGAAGCGTGATGATATGCATTCCGCTTTCGGATTTTTTGGTGACGTCAGTCGCCGCCGTGAGTCGTTTTGCGCGCAAATCGCAGATTTGCTTCAAAACTCGCACTTGGGGCGACACCGCTTGCAAAAACAACCCGCCCTGGGTTGTTTTCGCTTCGCTAACATACGGGATCGAACCCGATTGGCTATCGCCGAGAGATTTGATTCTGTTGACGGGAAACAAAAAGAAAACGCATCGCTTTTGCGATGCGTTTTCTTTTTTGGTGAAGCTGCGCTTCCCAAATCCGAACCGTGGCTATGTATAAACTCGACTAATTGGTCGAGTTTCAAGGTCTTTTCTTTTTCACGATAATTAAAGGAAATAACAAGCTTGTCATCATAAAGAACAATAGAGTGCAAAAAACTGTCTATGATTTTCTGTCTTTGTTGCGGCATAGATAAATCCATATTTTTGAACTTATCAAAAATATACCATATCTGTTCCTCGGTTACAAGACGGCTTTCCAGTTGCTCTCGGCAAATATCGCCTTTAATACGTTCCTCCTCCGCTTCAAGTTCCTCAAGAAGCACCTTTGTGGAACGAGTGAACACACCCATTTCAATAGCTTTAACGATATTTTCGATAGATGCTCGTACATCTGCAAGCTGACGCTCAAGCGCAGGAATTACAGTGTTTTCTGATTTTTGCAGTTCCATAATGCGGTCGGCAACTTTTTGAAGCATTTCTTCATCCATAAGTGTTTGCATTATCAACTTAAGTACAACTTCTTCTATCCATTCTTTGCGGACAGATTTTTTGTCGCAGACATGTTTCTTCGCACCCGCACATTTGTAATAACGATATATATTCCCGTTGCTTTTTTGCCCGCTTTCGCCTACCATCATAGCTTGACAATGCCCGCAGAAAAGTTTTGTTGTAAGCAGATATTCTTCTTTTGCCTTCTTTCTTGCAGGGGCACGCTTGTTGGTTTCAATAAGCTCGTTTGCGCGGTTGAAAATATCCTCCGGAACTATTGCAGGTACTCCTCCAGGAGTAATGATGCCGTTGTAATGATATTCTCCGATATAGTTTCGGTTTTTGAGCATATGGCGAAAACTGTTTTTATTGAATTTGTTTCCTTTTGCCGTTCTTAATCCTCGCTCGTTCAAATCATTTATGATGTCTGTAATGCTTTCTCCGCTTGTGTAACGTTTGAAAATTTCAAGAACTATTGGCGCTTTTTCTGTATCTAATTGATAGTGTTTTTCTTTATCTATCACATAACCGTAAGGCACAATACTTCCGTTGAACTGGCATTTGAGCGCATTTTCCGTGTGACCACGCGTAACCTTTTCGGAAAGATCGGCAGAATAGTATTTTGCCATACCCTCAAGGACGGATTCAAGGATAATACCCTCTGCGCCATCGGAAATTGCTTCTGTGGCGGAAACAACACGCACATTATTCTTTTTGAGTGCGGCTTTGTATTTTGCGGAATCATAACGGTTTCTTGAAAATCTATCAAGTTTCCAAACGAGTACCACATCGTATGCTTTGCGAGCGCTTTCGCGTATCATTCTTTGAAATTCGGGACGGTTGTCCGTTTTGGCGGAAAAGGCTCTGTCTATATAGTTTTCTATAACGTGTATGTCGTTTTTTCTTGCAAATGAAGCACACTCGCGGAGCTGACCTTCGATAGATTCTTCTCGCTGATTGTCCGAGGAATAGCGTGCATATATAACTCCTGTCATAAAATCACCTCTTTCGCTTTGATTTTAGCATAGGTAAAATATACTTGCAAATGTGTGAAATAATTTTTTTGCTCCTTAACTTCGGTGCAAATTGCGCCGAAGTTAAGGAAATTTTTTTCAAAAAGCTGTATAATTTTTCCGCCATTATCCGTCTTATAATACAGAGGTGATAATTTCGGTATTTTATGCTAAAATAGAAACGGAGATTGTCTGCCCTCAAAGGAGAAATATAATGTTACTTTTGTATTTATCAATGCTTGATGATATAGATAAAATAGATTTTGAAACGATATATAAAAAATATTCCGCAAGCGTTTTCCGCAAAATTTTTGCTATACTGCGCACCCCCTCGGACAGCGAGGACGTGGCGCAGGAAACCTGGATAAAGGTGCTTAAAAATATGGAGATTTTGCGCGGTAAGGACGAGCGCGTTGTGCTTTCATACATTATGCGCGTGGCAAAAAACGAGGCTATTTCGCGAATACGCGAGCGAAAAAAAGAAAACGTTTTGTTCTCTGAGATTGACGGCGCGGATATTCCCGATGACTCGGAATTTTTTGATATATGCTCGAAAATAAATGAGGAAACGATTATAAAATGCATAGAAGCGCTTGATGAGATATACAGCTCTGTTTTAGTTTATTATTATTTGCATCACTATACGGTAAGGGAGATAGCGAGTCTGCTTTCGCTCAAGGAGATAACAGTGTATAAACGAATAGAACGAGGGCGTAAAAAGCTTATCGAGCTGCTTGAAAGGAGTGGTATTTGTGACGGAGAATGAAAGAAAAGGCAGAGAACGGCTTGAAAGCGCTCTGCGAAAATACGATATGGAATATTACAGCAAGCTGCCCGAAGCAGAATTGTGCCCCAAGCCTTCGGAAAAGCATTTGCGGGCTATGCGAAAGCTGTGCTTTCAGAGCCACGCCCCCTTGAAGATACCGTATTCTTTGGGAAGAAGGATAGCCGCTTGCATAACTGTTGCTTTTATTGCATTTTCGGGAATGACAGCGATTGTTTCCGCTTATGAGATATGGCAAGAAAATTTTGCTGTGAACGATTACATTCCACCGCCGAGCAGTATAGAAAACATATATCTGCCGCGTGTGCTGCCGGAGGGGTACGCGCAGGAAAGCACAGCTATTGAAGAAAAAAGCGCCACGACGGTTTATTCAAACGGCAACGGGAAATTGGTTATAAAGCAAGCGCTTTTATATACGGAACACCAAATAGATTATACGGAAAAATTCGAGCTTAACGGCGTTACCGTATATTTGGCGGAAAAAGAAAAATGCGACGTTTACCGTTGGGACGGAAGAAAATATACGTTTACCGTAAATGTTCCGAGAGATATTGACGAGTACACGGCGCGCACGATGATTGCGGATATAATAATGACGGAGGATTGAATATGAAAAAGAAGATAATTGCGTTTTTGATTGCAACGATTATACTCGCACTTCCGCTTGCTTCTTGCAGAAAAAACTATGATGTGGCAGGCACAACTGCGCAAAGCAAATCGGAAGGCACAACATCGACAAGTACAACGTCAGGAAGCATTCAGTTGCCCGATGGGGACAAATTTGCTTTGGGAATAACAGTGCCGAAAGATAACACAGACCCCTCTAAAAAATGATAAAAGCAAGCGTTGGTGCATCGGACGTGATGATTTACCGTGACACGATATACTACAACGTATTGGAGGGAAGCTCCGCAAAAATAAAATACCAAAACCTTAATAATATTCGAAATAAAGGCGCGGAGCTTGGCGCAGACCCGCTTGCCGGGGTTACTTCGGGCGGTCTGTTTAATGACGTAGACCCATGGCCGTTTTTCCTTGCGGATGAAGAAGCAACGGCGAAAAACGGCGGAATGCCCGTGTTTATTATAGCCTGCGATTACCCAAAAACCGAAACGATGGACGTATACAGGATATTTTCATATAACAGCAAGGATAACTCGGTTAAGGTCATCTATGAAGAGCCTGAAAATATACAGTGGCTTGCCTTGTACGGTGATTATATTTTTTATGAAACGGCAGAGGGCGATAAGGGCGATATACTGCACAGAGTAAAAAAAGACGGTTCGGAGCATATTGAAATGGAAAATAAAGACTCTTTGGGAAATAAAATACATTACATTTACGAAGATAAGATTTACTACGTGCATGGCGCAAAAGGTTTGTATTCCATGAATCTCGATTTCAGCGGCAGTGAATATCTTTTTGACGTTTCAAACGGCAGATACTCTTTTGCATACGATGGATATATCTACTATATATGGAAACATACGGCGCAGAGGGGCGTTGATTTGTGCAGAAGAAGCATTTCCGACACTTCGAAAGAAGAAACAGTGCTTTCGGGGATAGCTTACGGATTCTATGAAAACGGCGTTTTCTATTACTACAGATATGACAGCGAGGATGCCGTAAGCTATAACTGCAATACAATATACGGATATATACCAGAAGCGGAAAAAAGCTTCGAAGCGGTTAAAAAACCGAGCGTTAAGCTTTTGGAGTTGAGTGGCTGGAACGGTGAATATCTAGTTTGCGCTTGCTACGGTGGTAAAGACGATTATTATAGCGTGGTAAATATAAAAACGGGAAAAGAAGTTATTATGCCGCAAAAATAAGATATAAGGAGAACTTTATGAAAAAGAAGATAATTGCATTATTACTTGCGGCGCTCATGCTCGCACTTTCTCTTGCTTCCTGCAAGCGAGGTGCAAGCACTACTGCGGTACATAGCACAAAAGCCACAGCTCAAACGCCTGCACAAACACTTGGCTCAAGCCAGGCGGCGGGCGGCACTACGGGCGGCAATAGCATCGTTTCGGGCGGTGGAAAAAAGATGATACAGGCTTGCGTGGCGACGGCTGTTTTAGTGTATAACGACACGATATACTATAATTGCTATTCTTTAAGCGCAAGTATACCTACAAAAATAAAATATCAAAACCTCAATAACATTCGCCCAAGCGGAGCAGAGCTTGGTGCAGACCCGCTTTCCTCGGAATCGCTCGGAGGTTTGTTTGCAGGCGTGGACGAATGGCCGTTTTTCCTTGTGGACGAAGAAGCAACTGCGGAAAACGGCGGAGTTCCTGTATTTATAATCTGTTGTAACTATTCCGGTGTATACAAAATATTTTCATACAACAGTAAAGACAACAAAGTCAATACAATACATACGGAGCTTGAGAATATGCAGTGGCTTGCGTTATACGGCGATTATATTTTTTACGTAACCAACGAAGGAGATAAAGGCTGGATAATACACAGAGTGAAAAAAGACGGCACGGGACACGCCGAAATGGAAAATAAAGATGCTTTGAGCCACAGTATACATTTTATTTATGAAGATAAGATATACTATTCGCAAGGCAGCAGAAAGATATATTCTATGAATCTTGATTTCAGCGAAAGCGGGTATATTTGCGATGCTATGGTAAATCCCTCAGCATTTATAGCAGACGGTTATATTTACTATTTTGCAGTTCGCCCCACTTCGGTTGGTAATGGCACTAATAATGCCCACGACTTATGCCGCAGAAGCCTTGAGGACCTTTCAAAAGAGGAAACTGTGATCAAGGATATAGGTGTGGGTATGCACAGAAACGGCATTTTTTATTATTTCAAATATAACAACGAGGGTACTGCGTATAACAAAAATATTGTTTACGGTTACAAGGTTAAAACGGGAGAAAGTTTTGTGGCTTTGGATAAGCCCGATATTGCGGGCGGGCTTACTTATCTCGGCTGGAACGAAGAGTATCTTGTGTGCAGATTTACAAAGGACAAAAAATCTTATTATCTTGTCGTAAATATCGAAACAGGGGAAGAATTTACAATGCAGGCGGAAAAATGAAATACGCGAAACTTCTTTTTTATGAACTTAAAAAGTTATTTTCCGTGAAATACGTGAAAATAATGCTGCTCGTTTTCGTGGCGGGGAACCTTGTTTTTTGCTCGCTCGAAACGAATGTGGCTATAAACCACGTCACGCCCGACAAGGCGAAATACATAGAGCTTGCCATCGAAAAATACAAGCAAGACCCCGATGCGTTTTTGGAATACAGAGAAAGCCTTATAGACATCAACGACCAAACCACGGCTACGATTTGCCCCACGGGTGAATACTCCGACTGGACACTTTACAACAGCGCGTATGAATATTGCATGGCAAACGAGGAATATCACGATACTCTCGGCTCTGTAATAGGCACGACGGAGAGCATCAAAAGCAACTACGAATACACGGGCGAAACCGATAGTTATTTATATCGTTATCAGCTCGACGTGCTTAAGCACTATCAGCATCTTGATGCTAACGTCACGATAGAGCCGACTATAACGCGAAGCTGGAATACGTACTTCAAATATAACGGTGAATTTCTGTTTTTTGCGCTGTTTCTGATAGTTTGCACCATAGCTGTAATGCTTGGCGACAGGCAGAACGGATTTTACGCGATAGAAAGTACCTGCAAAAACGGCAGACGGATAACCTTTGCGGCAAAGTTCGGTGCGCTTATGGCGGTTTCCACGCTCACGGTGCTGATCTTCACGGCTTCAAGCCTTGTTGCGGTTTTCAGCATCTCGTATTTTGCAAGTCCGATTGCTCCCGTTCAGAGTGTGGAGGCTTTGCGCCTTGTGCCGTATGAGATTTCAATTTTGGGGTTTTTTGCGGTATTCACGGGTGTGAAGATCATGTCCGCTTGCGTTTTCTCGGCGGTTGTGGGAGCGTTCTGTGTGCTTGTGAAGCACTATGCTTTCGCTTTTGCTCTCGGCGCTGGGTTTATCGGGCTCAACTACTACGTTACCACGCTCGATGTGCTTCAGGTGAAGCAATGGAAGTATCTTAGCCTTTGGCTCACTTGCGATGCAGAGGAAACGCTTTCACGCTTCAGAAGCGTCGACGTTTTTGGGGCTTCTGTTGATATTCTTGCGGTGTTTGCCGTTGCTTCTGTAGCAATTTTGGCGCTTTCGCTTGCCGTATGCCTGGCTTTCCACCACAGCAGAAACGCAAGAAGCGAAAAAAGAGAAGATATTTTTGCGCTTATCGGAAAGATAAAAAACGGTCTTGCGGAGCTTTTTGCGAAAATATCTCTTGGTAAAAAGAAAAAGCCGTTTAAGGGTAAGACCTCGGTTACGGCTTTCGAGCTTGCGAAAAATAAATTTGTGCTTATATCGCTTGCAATTTTACTTATTATAAAAATATTTGCTTCGGCAGATTATTTCATGCCCGTGGAAAGAACCTACGATAGGCTCTATAAAAAGTACGTTTCGGAAATAGAGGGCGTTTACAGTGACGAAAAGCTGAAATATATAGACACACAATATTATAAATGCGAAAGCACCATGCAAAAAAAGAATTCCATGGAAAATAAATATTATTTGGGCGAATTGACGGATGAGGAATTTGAGGATTTTATGCGCGAATACAACACCGCGAGCGCGAGCATAAAGGTGCTTTCCGACTTGAAAACTCAAGCGCGTTATCTTCAGAGGATATATAAATTCAGCGGTATAGAGGGCGCCTTCTTCTACGAAGCGGACGTTTTGCACTATGCGGGCAAGGGCGTGGACTTTTTGCTCCTGCTTTTCGTGGGCATTTTAGGATGCAACGCATACGTGAAAGAATACGGCAAGACCTCCTCACGAGGCTCCATCTCGCAGATTTTGAAGAGTACCAAAAAAGGAAGAACGTACACCTTCGCGCGGAAGCTTGGTATAGTGCTTGCATTTTCCGCGCTTGCGTGGATATTGTTCGAGGCGGTGGACCTTGTATTCTTTCTCGGCAGGTATGAGCTTCCGCCGCTTTCGTTCCGTTTAGTCAGCTCGCAGAGCTATAAAAATGCGCCCGAGGTTTTCACACTTGCAAACTATTTTGCGTTCAAAACCGTGCTTTCGTTTTTCGGCACGCTTGCGATGGCGGCGCTTTGCTTTGCAATATCACAGCTTTTGCGCGATTTCACGCTTGTGTTCACGACTGCGGCGGCGTGCATTGTTATACCGAACGTGATATACAGCGCGGGTGCGACGGTGTGCGGATATTTCGATATTACGATGCTATACAACACGGATGAGCTTTTCGGTCTTTCGCTCGGTGCTTCGGCGGAAAGACCGATGATGTGGCTTATAATATTCTTTACGTTTGCGCTTACGCTTGCGCTCGTTCTTTGCGCGGCCGCGGCAAGGCAGATAAAAAAGGGAGGCAGAGTATAAATGAAACTGAAAATAAACGGCATTTCAAAAAGCTACGGAAGAAACAAAGCACTGATTGACTTCTCGGCGGAGCTTGAGCCGGGAATATACGCGCTTCTTGGTCCTAACGGAAGCGGAAAATCCACGCTTATGAATATTCTCACGGATAATCTTTCGGCAGACAGCGGCGAGATATTGTTTGAAGAAAACGGAAAAACGGAAAATATCCTCTCAATGGGCGCGCGTTTTCGCTCTCGCCTCGGTTTTATGCCGCAGTACCCGGGGATGTACCCGAACTTCAGCACGGAGGAATTTCTGTGGTACATAGCCACGCTCAAGGATATGGGCGCGGGAATTTACGGCAAGGAAAAGAAAGCGTATATTAAAAGCGAGATAGAAAAAGTCCTTTCGGAGGTGGAGCTTCTCGACGTGGCTGAAAGAAAGATAGGCGCGCTTTCGGGCGGTATGAAGCAAAGGCTTTGCCTTGCGCAAGCGGTGCTGGGAAATCCGTCGGTGCTGATACTCGACGAGCCGACGGCGGGTCTTGACCCGAAGCAACGCATCGCCGTAAGGAATTTCATTTCCCGCATAGCCTTCGATAAGATCGTTATAATTGCAACGCACGTTGTAAGCGATATAGAGTATATTGCAAAGAGCGTGATTATGCTGAAAAAAGGCGTTATCTGCGATAATGCTCCCGTAGGAGATTTGCTTGCGAAGATGCAGGGCAAGGTCTGGCTACTTCCGTGCAAGGAAAACGAGGTCGATTTTGTGCGCGAGCGTTTCCGTGTAGTGAATATTCTGAAAAGCGAAGGAGGAAAAGCAGTTCTTCGCATCATCTCCGATACAAAACCCTTTTCGGAAGCAAAAGAAGCAACACCTGCGCTTGAGGATTATTATATATACGTATTTGGGGAAAATATGTGATTTTGTAATATCAGATAAAAAACATCGCCGAGAGTAACCGTTTGGTCCTGTCATAGACTAATTTGAAAATTTATGATATAATATTTTCAATAATCTTGTCAGCAATTTGAGAAATGCCACACTATATGGGTGAAAGGAAGCGAGAAAATGCAGGAAACGAACAAAATGCGTGATCGGCTTATCAACGAATTTGCCGAAAACTATATGGAAAAGCTGTTTTACTTCTGTTTGAAAAAAACGGGAAGCCATACCGAAGCTGAAGATCTGACGCAAGATATAGCTCTTCAAATTATTACGGCTTTGAACCAAGGCACTATACCAACAAGCTTTTCGGCGTGGGTATGGCAGATTGTGCGAAATCGTTATTCAGTATGGGCGAATGAAAAGCATAATCGAAACGAATCAGTAACCGGTTCCGATATCGGCGATTATGAAATCGAGGATGAAAGCGAAAATATCCTTGATGAAATGATACATGCAGAGCAAATAGCTCTGCTCCGACGAGAGTTGGCGTTCATCAAGAGCGATTATCGCAATATAGTCGTTGCCTATTACATAGAAAACAAGAGCGTTCGTGATATTGCTTTATCGCTTTCTATTTCGATAAGCGCGGTTCAGCAAAGGCTTCATCGCGCGAGAATCATCTTGAAGGAAGGTATGAATATGGCAAGAGAATTTGGAAAATTAAGCTATAATCCCGAAAACATTTCATTTTGGGTTAATGGGTTACATGGAGCAAATGGCGAACCCGGCATTTATGTTTCGCGTTCCCTCAGCAAAAACATTATGCTTGCAGCGTATAGGACACCAGCAACGGCAGAAGAACTTGCAATGGAGGTGGGAGTAGCGCTTCCGTATATGGAGGAAGAACTATCTACACTTGTAGATGCTACATTGATGAAGAAAAATGGCAATAAATACGAAACCAACATTTTTATTGTGAGTGCGGAAGCACAAGAAAAGATTTGTGCACATGTACGTGGGATTGCTCCGGAGCTTACAAAGGCCATCATTGACACGATGGAGTATAATATTGAGTGGTCAAACAAAAATGCACCCTATTGGCACGAAGGTTATCAAAGCTATGAGGATATGAAGTGGGCGCTTCTTATGATCGAAGCTGATAATGTATCTTTTGATACTCTTAAGCCTTTTAATAAAAACGCCAAAGATGTTCCTAATATTGGTCCATGGGGACATACTCTCCGTCCTAATGGCGGCGAATGGGATTTGCTTGGTATGGAAATCCATCACGGCGATGAACCCAAACATGTGGGTCTTAGCGGCTGTGTTTCATGCCCCAACGAAAAGGATTTACCCGAAATTATGTTCCGTCAATTCCGCTTCAAGTATTGCGGAATTGAAAATCGCACGCCGCCGATTCTTACCTATGCGGACGGTCAAGCAATGGTTGCGGTTGCCGAGGGTAAGAGCGCAGATATAGACAATGCTATTCTAAAAAGATTAGAATCCTACGGATATATCAAAAAGACTGATGATGGGTATATTCCTGCCATTATGGTTATGCGCAAAAACAAATCAAGCAAAATGCCAAAAGAGATAAGAGAACAGTTTGAAGCACTTCGACATAAAGCAACGGAAATAGCGACTCGTCACTATTTGTTCTGCCGAGAACAGATTTATAAAGAAATTCCCGATTTTTTGAAAGAGGATGTATTTCAGATTGATCACGCTTGCTCTAACATTTTTTCGATGCGCGGCGCGGTTCTTGAAGAAGCTATCAAACAAGGATATTTAACCTTTGATAAGGATAACGACAAGCAAATGTTAGGGGCTTATTTGGTAATATAAATTTTACCGCCGAGAGTAACCATTTGGTCGCTCTCGGCGATTCTGTCATAGACTAATTTGAAAATTTATGATATCATTTTATAAATCGACCTATCCAAACTGATTTTGATGCACTATAAGGGTGTAATCATGATTGCATCCTAAAAGAAAGGAGGAGAAAAACTTGGACGAGAACAAAATCATCCCGTATATTGAACCGATATTTCGCTTCTGTTGCAAACGGCTATCAAATCGTTATGATGCCGAAGATCTTGCAAGCGAGATTATTTGTCATGTTCTTGATGGAATGAACAAATACCAAATCGAATCGCTTGACGCTTGGGTTTGGCGAATCACACATAACAGATATGCGCGTTTTATTGACAATCAAAATAAAAATCTAATCATATTGTCATGCGATGATGAACTTTTTGACATTGCCGATTATTCCGAGTTCGATGAGGACAACACGCAGGAGCAATATGAAACTGTTTTTCGGTATTTACATACGTTATCATCCGAGTATAGGAATATTTTTGTAGACTACTATATTGGCGAATTGTCAATCAGAAATCTTGCAAAAAAGTATTCACTCCCCGAAACCACAATCAAATGGCGCTTGAATGTAGGACGCCAAAAAATCAGAGATAGGATAGGAGAAGACAAAATGGATAAAGTATATGGGCGAATCAATTGGAATACGGAAATGTGCAATGGAAATATGGACACAAATAAGTATCTTTTCTCACAACTTGCACGCGCAATCTGCCTTGCGGCGTATGAAAAGCCTTTAACTGTTGAGGAAATCAGCATATGCACGGGTATTCCCACAATGTATATTGAAGATGAACTTCCGCGTCTTGAATACGGAGATGCCATCTGCAAGGTGGGCAACAAATATATCACAAATTTTATTATCTTCAGCTTGAAAAACAGAAAGCGAACCGAGGATGTGTCCGCGTCGGTTGTCAAAGCGCTTGCAGATAAATTCGAGGTGATATTGAAAGAGGCGGAAGATAAAATCAGCGAGATTGATTTTTACGGCAACGATTTTGGCATAGGCCGACTTGGTTATATCATCGTTCCATATCTGCTCAGACGAAAAATTTGGAACGTAAAAAACAAACGATTAAAGTTGGAAAACGGTCCGTATCCTCCAAGAAAGGATGGAGGTTATGGTTGGTTTATTGTGGAAGAAACCGTAGATGAAACCGAAAATGGCGCCGAATACAATTCCGGTTGTAACGTCGCAAGTGACGACAGCGGCAGTGAGTACAAAGTTCCGTCGCATATCTATTACTATTGGATAAGTAAATACTTTGATTACGGTGTATACCATAACGGAGGAACACGTTGGATGTGTGCAAACGGCATACCACAGAACAGCGTAAACGGTATTGTGTCCAAAGAAGCTCTTTCCGAAGAAGATGCCGCACATCTTATCGAAACAAATCTGCTTATAAAGTCAGAGGCAGGCTTTAGCTTAAACTTCCCGCACTTTACCGCAGAGCAGTTTGGAGAATTTGTTTCACTGTTTGATATGACTGATGAAAA
The DNA here is from genome assembly GCA_017451975.1 of Clostridia bacterium. Lineage (GTDB taxonomy): Bacteria > Bacillota > Clostridia > Oscillospirales > CAG-272 > UMGS731. The sequence continues at coordinate 3,037 of JAFTNI010000152.1, read as the reverse complement.
GATAGGTGATCTCCTTGCGGGGTGGATCGTAACTGTGCGCAATAATTTTGAAAACTTTGTTCCGAAGCATCTGCACGATCAGATAAATCAGTGGGTTAACTGTTATGTGCATCAGATCATTGGATATGTTACAGATGAACTGATTCGCCGAGGTATCCTACGTAAACTCGAAAATGAGCAGCCTTTGACCGATGGCGTATTTAGTGTTGAAGGAAAATACATCAATCCTTAAATCTTAAACAAGAACACCGCCGAGAGTAATTGTTGGGTGACTCTCGGCGGTGTTACTTTTAATTATACACAATCTCTTGCAAAACAATTTCCGCCGCGCACTTCTTCACGTTGTTCATTTCCTGTACCCAGCGCATCGGATTTTCTGCTTTGAGTTCTTCCGTAATGCCGCGCTCTACGGCAATTTGCGATATTGCAAGGTCGATCTGCTGTTTTGCAGTCTGCTCGACTTCATAGAGGTGTTCGTTCAGCTTGCAGGACATAAGCAATGTAGTATACGTGCCTTTGCGGTGATTTTTGAGAAACTCAAGTCGCATTCTGCCGTACTTGCCGATAGGATAGTTTGTATGCTCTGGTAAAGCCAAATTGGGATACAAAATTCCGTCTTTTTCCGTGTAAGTGATTTCCATAATAAAATCCTCCGAATTAAATATTTTCAAGGTCATTTTACCATTTGTGCCGAATATCGGCAAATGTGTGAAATGACTTTTTTTCTTTTTCCAAACTTTGGTGCAACTTGCGCCGAAGTTGCCTTGAAAAATTTTTAAAGAATTTTTTTGAAGGGTTCAAAAGGTGAGCCCTTCGTGTTTTAGAATCAAATTACTACTTAGAAAGAAAAAATTTTTCAAAAGGCTTATAAAAAAGCCGTTCTCTATGGCTACTACTTATGAGAATTAAAATTTTTGTGAAAAATGGGTATAAAAATACTGTTTTCAATGGCTACTACTTGAGAAAAGAAAATTTTTTGCAAAAAGTGGCGGTTTTTTGCCATTCTCGCTGGCTACTACTTGAGGAGGAAAATTTTGCAAGAGAAAACCGTGTGTTCAAAACGAACACTTGAAAATCATAGGGCAAAAGCTCTCTGCCGATAAAGTGGGCTGGGTCGCTGAGGCCCACCCCACTTTACCCGAGTGAAGTGAAAGGCAAGTGGGTCAAAATGACCCGTTTGGTAAGGCACAGGAAAAGCCCCGCCGAGGCGGGGCGAGGATTGTGTGGATAAATATTATAGAGTTTTACGGAACTTGATTTTTGACTTATTCTCATAAATTTGATATCCGGATTTCAAATAGCAATTTATAGCTGATATATTGTTGACATCGGTTTGAATGCAGAGCGTATCAAATCCCATTTCTCTAACATGTTTCTCGGCATACTCTATGGCAAAGGTTCCTATTCCTTGGCGTTGAAAATCTTTTGAGACAAAAAGCATGGATATCCACGCTTGCTTGGAGTTTAGTAAACCGTTTATTTTCATATAGGCTACAGGTATATCACCATTGTATATCAAAAAATGCTTTTCGTCTGGGTCTTTTGCGGAAAGAAGTTTTTTCCATCCGTTCAAACTGATATTTTCTGTTTTTAGTGTATCCTTATTTTGAATATATAAAGTGCTGACAAAATGTGCCTCTGAAATAGTTGCTGCGGTGACAGTTAAGGAAGTGCGAATGTTGACAGTGTTGTTTTCTTTCATGTTGTTACCTCTTTCTAAAAATAAAATGCTCTTGATAAAACCAAGAGCATTGAAGTCAGAAGTAACGATATTGTTGGTTGGCAGACAAAATGGCATTTGATTTTATCAATATTAAGTTAATCATTTTGTCCACCTCCTTTAGCATTAATTTTTATAATATTATTTTATCACAAAATTCAGCGGAGGTCAATAGTTTAATTTTTTGAGAATGAAATATACAATCCGTCCTATACTGTAGCAAGCATAGCAAACGTGGCTACGATTTGCAGTACATTTAGGGAAGCATCCCTAAAACCCTCGAAAAATAAAATAACGGAGGTGAATTTTATCACATCAAAAAACAAAACAGAAGTTATCAGATTCAAAGTTTCGGCGGATGAAAAAGTGAGAATCGAACACGCCGCAAAGAAGCGCGGGCTTACCGTTTCCGAGTATCTGCGACAATCGGTGAGGAATAGCTCAAGGTACATTCGCTCTATGGATTGGCACGAAACCATCGAAAAACTCGAAAAGATATGTGCATCGGCTGACGGAGAGGTGAGAGAGAAGCTTATCGCCCTTATTCGCTCACTTTATCACGGAGGTGCGTAATGGCGGTAACCTCAATATGGGCGGTGCATAATTCCGTGAAGGACGTGCTAGACTACGCCGCCAATCCCGAAAAGACCGAAAACCCCAATGCTGACGATTTGAAAAAACTTATGGATTACGCCGAAAACCCCAGCAAGACGGAACAGCGCTATCTTGTAAGCGGCGTGAACTGTCTGCCCGAGCTTGTATACGAGAGAATGACGGAAACAAAACGTAGATACGGCAAGCCCAGCGGTATCGTTGCTTACCACGGATATATGAGCTTCAAGCCCGGTGAGGTAACCCCGAAGCAGTGCCACGAGATAGGTGTTGAACTTGCAAAGCGATTGTGGGGAGAGCGTTTTGAGGTGATTGTAGCCACTCACCAAGATCGCGAACATCTCCACAACCATTTTGTCGTGAACAGCGTAAGCTTCAAGGACGGCGCCAAATTTCGTTGCAATAAGACGTATCACTGTGTTTTAGCAGAAGCGTCGGACAAGCTTTGCCTTGAACACGGTCTGTCGGTAATAGAAGCTCCAAAGCGAAAGAGCATACCGTACGTTGCATATGCCGATGAGAAAAACGGAAAGCCATCTCATCGCACACTCCTGAAGCTTGATATAGAGGATGCTATAGCAGACTGTATGACACCGAATCATTTGCGTTTTGCGCTCGAAAGACGAGGTTACACGTATTTGCGCGGTAACGGATACAAGCATCCGTGCGTTATTGCGGCAGGGTGGAAACGCCCCATGCGGCTTG
>JAFTNI010000151.1 GCA_017451975.1 Clostridia bacterium | reverse complement strand
TGGATGCGTGCGTGGTAACCACCGCGCGCGTGTTTCTTCGCAAGGCTTTTTTTATGCTCATAAGCGTTTCTTCCTCACCGCCGAGCGCGTCGAAAACGCTGTAGCTTGCTACACCGCGGCGATAAAGCTCCGCCACAGGGCGGTAAACGCTATTGTGTTCAAGGTTGGAAATAAGAACGTGGTCGCCGCTTTTCACCGTTCCGAAAATGGCAAGGTTGAGCGCGTGCGTGGCGTTTTGCGTGAAAACCACGTTTTCGGGTTTTTCGCTCCCGAAAAACGAGGCTATTTCGCTTCTGGTGTCATACACGGCTTCTGCCGCCGCAAGCGCCATCGGGTGAGCCCCGCGCCCGGGGTTGCCGCCGCGGCTCTGCATATGAAGGGCAACGGCGGCGGTAACTCTGTGCGGCTTCGGAAATGTGGTGGCGGCGTTATCAAAGTATATCATTTCTGCACCTGTTCAAAATCTATGCTTTCAAAATTTCGGTGTATTCTATACGGGCTTCGCCGAGCAGCGCAATGGTGTGCGGCAGGTCCGCAAGCAAAATTTCTATGCCGAAGCGGCATCCTCCCGAATATTTCGGTGCGCGTACCACTTGTGCTATAATACCGCCCTTTTCAAGGTGACGCTTCGCTTTTATAGCGGATGTCTGCGAACCCGTAACTATAAGCCTGAGTTCCATACGGGTATCCCTCAAATGTTATTTGCGGAAAAAAGATTTTCCGCTACTGCATTATATGCGCGCCGTGCCGTTTTGTTGAAAATCAAAAAATTGCCATTCATAAAAATAAAAGCTTTGCCCATACTAAAACCAGAGCGAAAGAAACGCTTCGCTCCGCGATATAAACGCAAGAAGCTTCTTGCAGGTATATTGCAAAAGAAAGATTTACCCAAAAATTAGGAGTATGAAATATGTCTAGCAATAAAAAAACTCTTGTTCCCGAAGCAAAGGAAGCGCTTAACAGATTTAAAATGGAAGCTGCAAGCGAAGTTGGCGTAAACCTCAAGGAAGGTTACAACGGCGACCTCACATCCAAGCAGGCAGGCTCCGTAGGCGGCCAGATGGTTAAGAAAATGGTACAGTCCTACGAACAGGGCATGAAATAAGATATAAGCATACAAGCAAAAAACAGGGCGGGAAACCGCCTTGTTTTTGCTTTGAAATCTTGCATCACCTCCTTTTTTATGTTAAAATTATAGTAAATAAAGTTAAGGCGGAAAATTTATGGTAGTTCACCCTATAGCGCCCGTTTTCGATGAAAATTCGCGCATTCTTATCCTCGGCAGCTTTCCCTCTGTGAAATCGCGCGAGGAAATGTTTTTTTACGGTCACCCGCAAAACCGCTTCTGGCGCGTGCTTGCCGCTGTTTTCGGCGCTCAAACGCCCGAAACGCCGGAAGAGAAGCGGGCGTTTCTCCTTTCGCACGGCGTGGCGCTTTGGGACGTGCTTGCCTCCTGCGAAATAGAGGGAAGCGCCGACAGGAGCATAAAAAACGCCGTGCCAAACGACCTTTCGCCTATTTTCAAAACGGCGAAAATATATCAGGTTTTCGTAAACGGCAAAACGGCGGAAAAATATTATAATAAATATATGAAGAAAACGCTCGGGCGTGCGGCGGTTTGCCTGCCCTCAACCTCGCCTGCAAACGCGGCGTGGAGCGTGGAAAGGCTTGTAAAAGCTTGGCGCGCGGCTATTACGGGGGAAGATGAAGCACCTATTATGTAAAAATTTAAAAAGTGTGTGATATAATACTCAATTTTTGTGAAATCATATGATTTTGAAGCAAAAAACAAAAAAACCTATCGAAACTATTGCAATTAATGCGTTATTTTGATATACTATTATATAACATATTTATTTCAAATTCAAAAAATGCGAAAAGGAGGTATTTTACAGAACATGACTCCCAAACTCAAAGAAAAAATAATGGAATCTCTTTCCGCGGTATTGCCTATAACGGGCATTGTGCTTGCGTTGAGCATTTTGCTTGTGCCCCTTAACACGGGCGCGGTGATGATGTTTTTCGTCGGTGCCATTATGCTTATTGTCGGTATGGGTATGTTCCAGCTCGGTGCCGAAATGGCGATGAGCCCGCTTGGCGAAAACATCGGTTCAAAAATTTCAAAATCCAAAAGGATTTTGACGATAATCGCCATCGCCTTTGCACTTGGCACGATTATAACGATGGCCGAGCCCGACCTACAGGTGCTTGCAGAGCAGATACCCTCTATCCCCAACAACGTCATAATATGGACGGTAGCGCTGGGCGTGGGCATATTTCTTGCTGTTGCCGTATGGCGTATAGTTAAAAAGGTGGACCTTTCCAACCTTCTTATGATACTTTACGGTGTTCTTATAGTACTTTCCTTTTTCGTTCCGAAGGATTTTCTTGCCGTCGCGTTTGACTCGGGCGGTGTTACCACAGGCCCTATAACAGTTCCGTTTATAATGGCGGTGGGCGTAGGTCTTTCTTCCATTCGTTCGGATAAAAACGCATCGAGCGATAGCTTCGGTCTTGTTGCGCTTTCCAGCGTCGGCCCCATACTTGCCGTTGTGGTGCTCGGCTTCTTCTATGACACGGGCGATTCCGGCTATTCCTCCTCCGAGCTTACAGAGGTTGAAACGATGCAGGATGTGGTGCTTGCGTTTATGAACGAGCTGCCCCATTACGCCATGGAGGTTGCGGTTTCGCTTCTTCCCATTCTCGGCGTGTTTATACTCCTTCAGTTTATCGGTCATAAAAGCCCCCGCCGAATAGTGCTTCGTAGCCTTGTCGGCTTCGGCTATACATATTTTGGCCTCGTGCTTTTCCTTTGCGGCGTTAATGTGGGCTTTGCCCCAGTTGGTACAATGCTCGGCGCGGGTATGGGCGCCACGGATTATAAGTGGCTCCTTGTTCCCATCGGCATGCTTATCGGCTACTTTATAGTAAAAGCCGAGCCCGCTATTCAGATACTCAATGCGCAGGTGCAGTCTGTTACAAACGGCGCTATTTCCGCAAGAGCCATGAACCGCTGCCTTTCTGTAGGCGTTGCGGTCAGCGTTGGGCTTGCTATGCTCCGCGTTATTACGGGGCTCAATATTCAGGCTATTATTATTCCCGGCTACCTCATCGCTCTTATTATGTCCAAGTTTGTGCCCAAGATATTCGTAGGTATAGCGTTCGACTCGGGCGGTGTTGCCAGCGGCCCTATGACGTCTACCTTCCTTTTGCCGCTTTGCATAGGCGCTTGCGAAAGCCTTGGCGGCAACGTTATGACAGACGCCTTCGGCGTTATAGCGCTCGTTGCGCTCACTCCGCTTATAGCAATTCAGCTTATGGGCGTAAGCTACAGAATAAAACTTATGAAGATAAGAAACAACGTCGAACCCACGAACATCGCAACCGAGGTTGGCGACGACGATATCGTAGAAATTCAGGAGGATTAACGGTATGAGTTCCAATGATCAGAAAATGAGAATTTTAATGCTTATAACGTCGGCAAAGCTTGCAGACGAGGCAACAGACCTCTTCAACGACGAGGACGTGCCGATACATTACCGCCTTGTAGGCGCGGGTACTGCGCCCAGCGAAATTATGGATATACTTGGCTTGGGAAGCACGGAAAAGGACATTTTCCTTTCGCTTCTGCCGAAAAATTTTGCAGACGGAATGCTTGTTAAGCTGCGCAAGAGCCTGAAGCTCGGCAGCGCAAACAGCGGCATAGCGTTTACAATACCGCTTACTAGCGCAAACAACTTTGTGCTTAAAAGACTTGGCGAGGTTTCAGAAGAATATTCCCGTACACATAAGGAAAGAAAGGTGGAAAATACTGTTATGGAAAATAAATATACAATGGTTGCCGCTATCGTGGACCAGGGCCACGGCGAGGAAGTTATGAACGCAGCGAGAAGCGAAGGCGCGCGCGGCGGTACGGTTATTCACGGCAGACAGGTCGGCGATGAAACGGCCGTAAACTTCTGGGGCATAAGCCTTCAGGACGAAAAAGAGATCGTTATGATCATAACGGATGACGAACACAAGCTGCCCATTATGAAGGTGATAAGCCGCGAATGCGGTGTAAACAGCGAAGCAAAGGGCTTTGTGGTTTCGCTCCCAATAGACAGAGTTATAGGTATCAACGATTTTGATGAATAAGCTATAAAAAAATGCGCCCGTATGGGCGCATTTTTCTCTTTTTTGTAACTTGAACGGCGAAAATTTCGTCTATATAAGTGAACACACCGTTTTTTATGAGAGGAGGTCTGTATGAATGATATCGAGATTGTAAATCTATATTGGGCAAGGGATGAAAATGCAATATTGGAAACCGACAAAAAATATGGCGAATATTGCCATTGCATAGCTCAAAATATACTTGCCAATAAACAAGATAGCGAAGAATGCGTTAATGATACCTATTTAAAACTTTGGAATGCTATTCCGCCAAATCGTCCAAACAAATTCAAGGCTTTTGTTGCTACTGTGGTGCGAAATTTGTCGTTAGATATGTACAGGATCAAGAAAAGGGAAAAGGCTGTGATTATGGAAAGCGAAAAAGTTTTTTTGGAGCTTTCAGGGTGTGTTCCGTCGCAGAATTTGGATTCCGTGGCAGATGAAATTGCTCTTGCGGAAATTCTTAATGTTTTTTTAGCTTCTATTCCGTTAGAAAGCAGAAAAATATTTATGAGAAGATATTTTTATTTCGATTCCGTAAAGAAAATAGCATTGGATTTTGGGATAAGCGAAAGCAAGGTGAAGGTTACGATGCATCGCTTGCGGGCGAGATTGAGAGATTTGCTTGAAAGAGAGGGGGTGATTTTATGACGGTTGAAAATCTTGTAAATGCAATAGGAATTGTTGATGAAAAATATATCGAAGAAGCAGCTGTAATTACCCGAAAAAGATTTTTGTGGGTGAAGATTGCATATTTGAGCGCGTGCTTTGTGATAATATTTTCTGTTTTATTTTCAATTCCGGAGTTATTTAAAATTGTCGGCATAAACATCTCAAGCACTGCACAGTCTACGGATAATAATGCTATTCCCGGGCTGATATCTTCGCCAATGATGCGACAACCGATGTTTTTCTATAAGGGAAGCGCATATTGGTCAGATAATGATACCTGCCTTTATAATTTGCCGGAGGGATATACCGAAAAATCTGAGCTCATATATGTTGATTACAGCTTGATACGAGATAATTTTGAGGGGAATATGAAGGGGGAGGTATATTGGAATCCCAATGATTTAAGCGTTATGTATATTGCAGAAAACAAAAGCGATGTTGTAAGGTATATACCGTACAAAATCCGCGAAATCAGCTCTGATATCCCGAATCACTTTTTCTATGACGGAAAAGTATATGTTATTACGAGTATGTGGTACACCGGAAATATGCGCCCGGAAGAGTTTAAATTTTTGGGCAGCATAAAGAATGTGGGCAACGTATTCAGCGGCATTGATTTTGAGGGGAATTTTGAAGGTAACGTATATGTATACGGAGAAAATTACGATATAGTATATCATGAAATAAGGCTTGCGGACGGAAGTTATATGTACTCGGTTCTTAAAGAAAGAAAAAAATAATAACGAGAAAGAGGATTTTTTATTATCAAGAAATTTGTTTATATTTTAATTGCAATAATGATTTTTTTTAGCTATTCGGTGCCCGTTATGGCTATATCAAATGAGAAAGATATGGAATTATATGTTTTAACAAAAGAATGCCCTAGCAAATATATAGAATACGCTGAAAAGAATATTTCTAAATTTATTGGAGAATTTGCAGGAAATAATATAGAGAATGACTTCTGGATACGAGCTGTACGATAAGAGTGGTGGATATGTTCCAAGTGGATCTAGCGTATACCATTTTACTCCGTATATGTGCGCTTATAATTTCGGATAAATAAAAAAGCGCGGGAATTTGCAAGTTCCTGCGCTTTTTTTGCCCGAAAAATTTAAAAATACCGATAAAATTTTACATTTAACTATGGAAAAAGCTTGAATATTGTGATACAATTAATATGTATTGTTGTATCATAGGGCAATAATACTCAATTATATAAAAATTACGTGCCGTTCAGGCACTGACCATATTTTGTATTTTCAGAAAGGCAAATAATCCAGATGTCAGATATCACAGAACAGATAAGAAAGCTTGTGCTTCCTTGCGTGGCTACGCGCAACGTGGTCGCTTTCCCGGGTATGCCGCTTAACCTGAAGGTGGCAAGGGCTGCCTCCAAGCGCGCGTGCGATGCGGCGGCAAGGGGCGATGGGTACGTTTTCCTCGTTTCCCAAAAGGACGCGAACGTGCAGGAGCCTGCGCAGGATGACCTTTTTGAGGTTGGCACAATAGCTAAAATAGAGCGCATTGTAAAAGGAAACGGCGGTGTTGTTCACGCTATACTCGAACCGCTTTCCCGCGCATATGCAGAAGAAATAGTAAATGAAAAATACCTTATTGCCACGGTTATGGAAAAGAACGTGGAGGTGAATGAAGAAAGCATTCACGCCCAGGCGCTCGTGCGCGACGTTCGCCGCGTGCTTGAAAGCTTTTCGGGCTCTATGCCCAAATTTTCCAAGGAGCTTTGGCTCGTTATAGACGCAATGGACGACCCGGGAATGCTTTGCGATTTCATTTCCGCAAACATTGTTTCCGATTTCGACGATAAGCAGAAGCTGCTTGAAGAATTCGACCCGCTTGAAAGGCTTCAGAAGCTGCTTGTTATACTTGAGCGCGAAAGGGAAATACTCGCCATAGAGGCGAAGATCCACGAAGAAGTGCGCAACAGTATGGACAGAAACCAGCGCGACTACTACCTGCGCGAGCAGATGAAGGCAATACAGAACGAGCTTGGCGAAGACAGCGAAATGGACGATGATGTTATAGATTACGTCAAAAAGCTCGAAAAGGGTAATTTTCCCAAGGAAGTGCAGGAAAAGCTCTTCCGCGAAATAAAGAAGCTTCAGCGTACACCCGTCGGCTCTGCCGATAACGTGGTGATACGTAACTACATAGAAACGTGCCTCGAAATTCCGTGGTCTAAAACCACGAAGGAGCGCACAGACGTGGCGGCGGTTCAGAAGATTCTGGACGAAGACCACGACGGGCTTGAAAAGGTTAAAGAGCGCATTGTGGAATATATGTCGGCGCTCAAGCTTAACCCCGAGCTCAAAAACCAGATAATCTGCCTTGTGGGCCCCCCCGGAACAGGTAAGACCTCTATAGCATCCTCTATAGCGCGCGCAACGAAGCGCAAATTCGTGCGCGTTTCGCTTGGCGGTGTGAAGGACGAAGCGGATATCCGCGGCCACAGAAAAACGTACGTAGGCTCTATGCCCGGCAGAATTGTGCAGGCGCTCGTTCAGGCAGATTCCAGAAACCCGCTTATACTTCTTGACGAAATAGATAAAATGGCGAGCGATATGCGCGGCGACCCCGCGAGCGCTATGCTCGAGGTGCTCGACGGTGAGCAGAACGTGGCGTTCCGCGACCACTTTGTGGAGCTGCCCGTAGACCTTTCGCAGTGTATGTTCGTGGCTACGGCAAACAGCCTTGAAACGGTTTCCCGCCCGCTTATCGACCGTATGGAGATAATCGAGCTCAAGAGCTATACAAGGGGCGAAAAATTCTCTATAGCGAAAAACCACCTTATACCCAAGCAGAAAAAGCGCCATGGGCTGAAGGGAAGAATGTTCGCTATAGACGATGAAGCCGTTTATGCTATAATAGATACGTACACGCGCGAAGCGGGCGTGCGTAACCTTGAAAGAAGCATTGCAAAATGCTGCCGCAAGGCGGCGAAGCTCGTTTCCTTCGATGGTGAAAAGAGCGTTAAGATAACCAAAGATAAGCTTGTGGATTTCCTCGGTGTTTCCAAAATCGTGCCCGAAAAGGTATATGAGCTAGACGAAGTCGGCACTTCCCAGGGCATGGCGTGGACAGAGGTTGGCGGTTCGCTTTTGCGCATAGAATCCGTGGCTATGGAAGGCACGGGTAAAATAGAGCTTACGGGCTCGCTCGGCGACGTTATGAAGGAAAGCGCAAAGGCGGCTATAAGCTATATCCGCGCGCACGCGCGTGAGCTTGGCATAGCGCCCGATTTCTACAAAACAAAGGATATTCACATTCACGTTCCCGAAGGCGCTGTGCCGAAGGACGGCCCCTCTGCGGGCACTGCCATTACGACCTCGCTTGTAAGCGAGCTTACGGGCATACCTTGCCGCCGCGACGTTTCCATGACGGGCGAAATAACACTCCACGGCAGAGTTACGGCAATAGGCGGCTTGCGCGAAAAAACCATGGCGGCATATCTCGCGGGCATAAAGACGATACTTATACCGAAGGAAAACGAAGCCGATATGGAAGAAATCGCCCAAGAGGTTAAAGAAAACGTGCAGATAATACCCGTTACGAACGTGGCGGAAGCGCTGAAGGCGGCGCTTGCGCGCGACCCGTTTGCACAGGAAGAGTAAGGGGGCACTTATGCTTAATACACAAAATACCGTGCTTGCCATGACGGCGGGGCTGCCTACGCAGTTCCCGAAGGATGGGCTTACCGAGGTTGCACTCTCGGGGCGCTCCAACGTCGGCAAAAGCTCGCTTATAAATACCGTTCTCGGCAGAAAGAACTTCGCGCGCGTAAGCTCTGCGCCGGGCAAGACTATAACGATAAACTTCTTTAATATAGATAAGAAGCTTTACCTTGTTGACTTGCCGGGCTATGGCTACGCAAAGCGCAACGCCGAGGAGCAAAAAAAATTTTCGGGGCTTACGGATACCTATTTGCGTAAGCACACACCGAAGCTTATAATCCAGCTCGTAGACCTCAAGGCAGGCGCGACTGCTGACGACCGAATGATGTTCGATTTCATGAACCGTTCGGGCATACCCTACGTTATAGCGGCTACCAAATGCGATAAGCTCAATAAAACGGATAGGGCAGCGCACCTTCGCACACTTGCGGAAGATCCGCTTCTCAACCCACCCGAAGCCGCAAACAAAATAGACATTATACCTTTTTCATCGCTCACGGGCGAGGGTAAGGCGGAACTTCTTGCCCTGCTTTCCTCGCTGGCCGAGAAATAATTTTTCAGATGGAAATTTAATATGCAAGAATATATATTCAGGCTTTTGCTTATGATTCCCGTGGCGCTCATTTCGCTTTCGGTGCACGAAAGCGCGCACGGCTACGTTTCCTATAAGCTTGGCGACCCCACTGCACGAAACCTGGGGCGCATTACCATGAACCCCTTCAAGCATTTCGATTTGCTTGGCTTTATATGTATGGTGGTTTTCCGCGTGGGCTGGGCAAAGCCCGTGCCCGTTAACGCGCGCTACTATAAAAACCCGCGCGTGGGTATGGCGCTCACGGCGGCGGCAGGCCCCATATCCAACCTTTTGCTTGGCTTTATCGGTGTTTTTTTCAGCAAGCTTACCTATATGATCGCGGTTTCCGTGCCGATGGAAATGTCGATGCTCACGGTTGTTTTCACAATATACAATTTCTTTATGCTTTTTGCGCTCTGCAATATAAGCCTTGCGGTTTTCAACCTCATTCCCGTGCCGCCGTTTGACGGCTCGCGCATCCTTTATGTTTTTCTGCCCCCGAAATATTATTTCGGTATAATGAAATACGAAAGATATATAATGATAGGTATGCTGGTGCTTTTCTATATCGGCGTTTTCGATGTGCCGCTTTCGTTTATAGCGGAAGGAATTTTCAGCGGTATGGAAAAGATTGTAGAGCTTATTCCCATTTTCAGATAAACATTCGGAGATTTTAATGGAAGAACTCGTTTTCAAAACGGGCGCATACGAAGGCCCGCTGGAGCTTTTGCTTGCGCTGATAGCCAAAAACAAAATGAATATTTTTGATATCCGGATAACCGTCATTTTCGAGCAGTATATGGCTTATGTAAACGAAATGCGGCGCATGGATATGGACGTGGCGGGCGAATTTATAACCATGGCGGCAGAGCTTATGCTTATAAAAAGCCGAATGCTTCTGCCAAGGCAGGAGGAGGACCCACGTGAAGAGCTCGTTCGAAAGCTGATGGAATATAAGCTTGCCAAAGAAGCGGCGGGCTGGCTTTCCGAAAGAGGGCGCGAGTTTGCGGGCCGTTTTGAAAAGGATACCGACGAAATAGGCCCCGATAAAAACGCGAAGCTCGAGCTTGAAGCAGAGCTTTTGCAGAAAGCGCTTTCAAAGCTGCTTTTCCGCCTTGCCGAAAAGAGCAAAGAGGAGGAAAGCGCACCTATTGAACTTATAAATCCTCTTATAAAAAAGAAAATAGTTTCTATCCCCGGCAGAGTTATCGGGGTTATGAGAAAAATGCTGAAGCGGCGCGCCGTTTACTTTGAAGAATTTTTCGAAGATGTAAAAAACCGCTCGGAGCTTGTGGCAACGTTTTACGCCATATTGGAGCTTCTGAAAGCAGGAAGGCTTATAATAGAACGCGAGCCTTCGCTCGGCGAAGATGAACACATACGCCTGTACCTTAACAGGGAACACGCGAGAAATAGCACAGCAGAGGAGGTGAACATGAATGCCTGACGAAATAAATGCGGAAGCGCTTTCCAGAAAAGACGCAAAAAAGGTTCTTGAAGCCATACTTTTTGCCAGCGGCCACCCCGTTACCTTCAAAAAGCTTTCTGAGGTTATGGGTATAAGCGCCAAGGAAATAAAGGAAATAGCGCAGGAATACGCCAAGGAATACAGCAGGTTTGCGCCGCGCGGAATACAGCTTCTCGTGCTTGACAGCGCCTGCCAGCTTACCACAAAAGAGGAGTTTGCGCCGTATATAAGAAGCGCGCTCGGTGTAAAAGAGGGCGGCAACCTTTCCAAATCGAGCCTTGAAACCCTCGCGGTTATTGCTTATAACCAACCCGTTACCAAAACTTATATAGACCAGGTTCGCGGTTCAGACAGCTCGTATGCTGTAACGAACCTTCTGGATAAGGGAATTATCGAATGTCAGGGCAGGCTGGACGTGCCCGGCAAACCAAGACTTTACGGCACAACGCCCGCTTTCCTTCGCTCATTCGGTCTTTCAAGCCTTGAAGAGCTTCCTCCGCTTGAGCTTTCGGAAGGCGAAAGCTTATGAAAACTATTACAGTATTCGCTTTTATATTTCTCGGCTTCTACCTCTTTGGCTGCATAAGGCCGCACGTTATAATTTCAATACAGAAATATATGGAGATATATGTAAAAATATTTTTCCTGAAAATACACGTGGCCTCCAGCAATAAACCCCCGCCGCCCGACGAGGAGCTTGACCTGCCCACAAAGAAGGGTAAGGAAAAGAAAGAGAAAAAAGAAAAACCCAAAAAAGAGAAAAAAGAGAAAAAACAAAAAGACGGAAAGGCTTTGGAAGAAAAGAAGCCTAAAAAAGAAAAGAAAGTTAAAACTAAGGTTAAAAAAGAAAAGAACAAGCCTGTAAAAAAGAAGAAGAAAAAGAGAAGACTGAGAGAGATTTTCAGAAGAGGATTTTTCAAGGGCTTCAACCTGAAGAAATTTGCAAAATCGGTTATAAAGGCAATTCTGAAGTTCCTTTTGCAGGTAGTTCGCCATATAGGCTTCCTTTTTGCATATATAGGCAAGTTTATTTGGAATTTTATATACGGCAGATTTAACTTTTTGCGCGAAAAGCTCGGTATGTTCCACTTTAAAGTAAGAAAAAAAGTGAAGGAACCGAAAAAATCGAAGATAGCAAGCATTCACATAGACATTCCGAAAATGTTCGCTATGCTGCGCGACGTGCTCGGTTCAATTTTCCTGAAGCTTTGGCGCTATTTCCGCGTAAGGGTTAAAAATTTCCACATAACCGTTGCGACGGACGATGCGGCAACCACGGCTATGATGTACGGCGCCGTTTGCGGATACGGCGATGCCATACTTACAATACTCGAAAAGGCGCTCGATTTCAAAATAGAAAAAGATGCAAAAGTAGGCGCTTCTTGCGACTACCTTTCCGAGGAAATGAAAATGGATATCGAAATCGATATTTCCATAAGCATAGGCAACCTTTTCCGCTATATTTTCGGCATAGTAGGCGCTGCCATTGCCGGTGTTTTACGCGGTATACAGATACGCATAAACAAAGAATATTTTGCACACAGCAGAAAGTACAAAACCGACATGGCTAAGTACGAAGCATACAAGGCAGAGCTTGAAAAGCTCGAAGCCCATAAAGCCGCAAAAAAAGCGGAAAGAGAGAAAAAACTCGAAGAAAAGAACGCCAAAAAAGCTGAAAAGGCCGCGCTGAAAGCGGAGCTCAAGGCTAAGAAAGAGGCGGAAAAAGAAAGCTCCGAAAAGGCTGATGAAGCTGAGGAGG
Organism: Clostridia bacterium; assembly: GCA_017451975.1. Classification (GTDB taxonomy): domain Bacteria; phylum Bacillota; class Clostridia; order Oscillospirales; family CAG-272; genus UMGS731. The sequence continues at coordinate 4,609 of JAFTNI010000151.1, read as the reverse complement.
AAAAAACGGCGGAAGCCAACGAAACAGAAGATTTAAAGACGGAAGCGTCGGAAAGGGATAACTTAAATGAATAAAAATAATTTTGTAGAAGAAACAGGCGAAAACAAAGGCAATAAAATAACAGACCTTATAAAGGAATCGCTCGGCGGTATACGCGAATTTATGGATGCCAACACGGTTACGGGCACACCTATCACGACGCCCTCCGGCACGATCATAATTCCTATTTCCAAGGTATCTATGGGCTTTGCGGCAGGCGGTAACGACTACGCCAACAAAGATTCCGCACCCAACCGCAACAATTTCGGCGGCGGCGGCGGCACGGGCGTTTCCGTAACACCCATCGGCTTCCTCGTTGTAGATGCAGAAGGTGGCGTTGATATGATCAATATCAATAACCCCACAAACGACCTCGGCTCTTCTATCGAAAGCATTATGGAAAAATTGCCCGGCATTCTCGATAAAGTGAAGGATGCGCTTTCTTCCGGCAAGAAAACGGAAGAAGCAAATAAGGAAGGCGAAGCAGCCGCAGCACCTGCAGCAGAAGGCACGGCAGGCGATGCCCCCGAAGCAGCAAAAGCCGAATAATTCCATTATTTAAACGGAATAAAGCAAGCGTTTTCTCCGAAATATAAATTTAAAAATATATTTTCGGAGAAAACGTATATGAAAAAATTAATTGCGGTATTTTTGTGCATCACATCTGCTTTTTTGTTTGCTCCGCGCGCGCAAGCGCTTTCGGTAAGCGCCGAAAGCGCGGTTCTTATAGAGGCTGAAAGCGGCAATATAATATACGAAAAGAACGCGCATACAAAGCGCGGTATGGCAAGCACAACGAAGATAGTGACGGCTCTCTGCGCTATAGAGAGCATGGATATAAGCACTGTTGTGACGGTACCGCGGGCGGCGGTGGGCATAGAGGGCTCTTCCGTTTACCTGCGCGAGGGCGAGAAGATAACGCTGGAAAACCTTCTATATGCGCTCATGCTCGGCAGCGCAAACGACGCCGCGGCGGCTATTGCTATAGCCGTTTCGGGAAGCGTAGAGGCTTTTGCGGAGCTTATGAACGCAAAGGCGGCAGCGCTTGGGCTTTCTGCCACTCATTTTGAAAACCCGCACGGGCTTGACGGCGAGGCGCACTACACCACGGCATATGAGCTTGCGAAGCTTTCCGCCTATGCGCTTGAAAACGAAATATTTGCGCGTATTGTGTCCACAGTGAAGCATACTATTCCCGCAAGCGAGGCTTCGCCTGCGCGAACGATTGTAAACCACAACCGCTTGCTGCGCGAATACGGCGATATAATCGGCGTAAAAACGGGCTTTACGAAGAAATGCGGCAGAACGCTCGTTTCCGCGGCTCGGCGCGATGGCGTTACGCTCGTTTGCGTTACGCTTTGCGACGGCAACGATTGGCGCGACCACCGCGCCATGCTCGATTACGGCTTTGGGCTTTACGAAAGCGAAATGCTTTGCCGAGCTGGCGCTCTTTGCTTTGAGCTACCCGTTACGGGCGGCGAAAGAGCGAGTGTTACCTGCGCGAACAAAGAGGAGCTTTGCGCTGTTTTGCCAAAAAATCACGGCGAAATAAGCGTAAAAACAGAGCTTCCGAGCTTTATTTACGCGGGAAGCAAAAAGGGCAAGCCCGTGGGAAGGGCGCGCTTTTTCTGCGGCGGGCGCGAGCTTGGCTCCGTGACGCTTTACCTTGCGGAGGATGCGCCGAAAAAAGAAAGCAAAAAATAACTTTTACCGTGAAAAACATTTACAGTCAGGATAATTTTATGGAGAAAAGACTTCAGAAACTCATGTCGGAGGAGGGCGTGATGTCGCGCCGTGCCGCCGAAGAAGAAATTAAAAAAGGCAACGTGACCGTAAACGGCGTGCGCGCCGTTCTCGGCCAGAAAGTAGACGATGGCGATGTTGTGGAGTACCTCGGCAAGCGCATCGGCAGCGGCAGAAAAAAGAATATTTATATCATGCTCAATAAGCCCGTTGGCTTCGTTACCACGATGAGCGACGAGCAGGGCAGACCTTGCGTTGCGGAGCTTGTGGCAGACGTGGGCGCGCGCGTTTACCCCATCGGCAGGCTTGATATGGAAAGCGAAGGCTTGCTGCTCTTTACAAACGACGGCGAGCTTGCCAATAAGCTTATGCACCCGCGCTACCATAAGCCCAAGGTTTACCACGTTAAAATACGCGGCAAGGTAGAGCCCGAAAAGGTGCTGGCACTTTCTCGCCCTATGAAAATAGACGATTATATCACAAAGCCGGCAAACGTTTCCATAGTTACCATGAGGGAAGATTACACCGTGCTTGCCATAGAGCTTTTCGAGGGCAGAAACCGCCAGATAAGAAAAATGTGCGAAAAGCAGGAGCTTAAAATAATGACACTCCGCCGCATATCTATAGGCAGCGTGAAGCTTGGCGACCTTCGCCCCGGCAAATGGCGCCACCTTACCAAAACAGAGGTTGCCGCGCTTTCATCGCAGGAGGGAAGCTGAATGCTTACAGTACGACCGATAGAAAAGAAAGAGGACCAGGCGCTTTTCTGCGAGCAATGCGGCGTGCCTTATAATGCAGATTACTTTGCATATTCCGCTTATGAGGACGGCGTTTTTCTCGGTATATGCCAATTCGGTATGAAAGACGGCGCGGGCCACGTTTACAATATAGCCCCCGCACCCGGCACAGACGATTTCACCTCGCAATTTGTGCTGGGGCGCGCCGCGCTCAATTTTATGGACCTCTGCGGTGTGGAGGATGCATATTTCGAGGGCGAGGAAAGCAGGCTTACAAAAGCAGTGGGCTTCAAAAAGCAAGAGGACGGCAGGCTTTATATGTGCCTGAAGGGCTTCTTTACCTCGGACCCTTGCAAGCACTGAGCAAAGTGCGAAAAACTTGTGGAAAATATACAATATTGACGCAATATAATTTTGATTTTATGGAAAAAACTTTTGAAAAGTTGGTAAAATGCGGTTTACAACGGGGAAGTTTTGTGATAGAATAATATTGCAATACCATTTATATACGCAAAATTGATTTTGCGCGGGAGGAAAACTTGATAATACAACTTGAAGAAGCTAAAACAAAGCTTGGGGAACTTACAGAAGCGGTAGAAGAACTCGCTTCCGCTATAAAAATAGATAAGCTTGAGGCGAAAATCGCAGAGCTTGAAGAGCAGACGTCCTCTGCGGCGTTCTGGGAAATGGAGGATTCAGGCAAGATCCTCAAGGAGCTCAAGCGCGCCAAAGATAAGCTCGAGGAATACAACGAACTCAAACAGCGCACGGAGGATGCGCTCATGCTCACGGAAATGGGCATAGAAGAAAACGACGAAAGCGTGGTAGACGAAGTTCTTTCCGAGGTTGCCGAAATAGAGGAAACCGAAGAAAGAATGAGGCTTGAAACATTGCTTTCCGGCGAATACGACGGCTGCAACGCCATCGTTTCGCTCCACCCCGGCGCGGGCGGCACAGAGGCGCAGGATTGGGCGCAGATGCTCTACCGTATGTATACGAGATGGGCAGAACGCCACGGCTATACAGTTAAGCTTCTCGACTGGCTCGACGGCGAAGAAGCAGGCATAAAGAGCGCAACAATACTTATAGAGGGCACAAACGTTTACGGCTACCTCAAAAGCGAGCACGGCGTTCACAGGCTTGTTCGTTGCTCCCCCTTCGACAGCTCCGGCAGAAGGCAGACTTCCTTCGCTTCCTGCGAAGTAACGCCCGAGCTTGACGACAGCACGGATATCGAGATTAAAGACGAAGACCTTGAAATCACGGCGCACCGTTCCAGCGGCGCGGGCGGTCAGCACATCAACAAAACCGACTCTGCTATACGCATTGTTCATAAGCCCACAGGCATTGTGGTTGGTTGCCAGACAGAGCGCAGCCAGCTCCAGAACAAAGAAACCGCGCTCAAAATGCTCAAGAGCAAGCTTGCGGAAATAAAAGCGCGCGAAAACCTTGAAAAAATCGAGGATATCCGCGGCGAAAAAACAAAAATCGAATGGGGATCTCAGATCCGTTCCTACGTTTTCATGCCTTATACGCTCGCAAAAGATACGCGCACGGGCTATGAAGACGGTAATATAGGCGCAGTTATGGATGGTGAAATCGACGGTTTCATCAATGCATACCTGAAAATGAAAGTGTAATTTTTTTAAAGGAGGATATATCCATGTTGAAAAACACAAAATTCTATGTAGCTCTCGCTCTTCTCGTTCAGTCTGTTGCTGCTGTTGTAGCAGGTATTCTCAGCGCAGCTAAGAAGAGAACATTCTCTACTATTGCATTCTTTGCAGTAGGCGGTGTTTCCGGTGCTGCCGGTGCATACCTTATGGCACAGTGCGCTGAAGAAGAAGCAGAATTCGAAGAATACTGCGACGGCGACTGCGAAAACTGCGCAGAATTCGAAGAATGCGAAGCTCTTGAAGAGCTCGAAGAAGAAGCTGAAGACGAAGAAGTTGAAGCTGAAGAAGAAGTAGACTTCGAACTCGACGGCGGCGAACCCTTCGCACGTGTTGCAGAAGCGAAAGACATAGACTAATGGTCATTTCGATAATAAAATGCACACACGGGGGGGCTTTATATTATTTATTTATTTA
>JAFTNI010000150.1 GCA_017451975.1 Clostridia bacterium | reverse complement strand
TATACAACGGCAGAGGATTCTGCCCAGGAAAGCACCTCGCCCTTTTTCGGCTTATTGCCCATTTCGTCCATGTAGCAGGTGCAGGAAAAAGCATCTTTATCCATAAGACCGAGCTTTTCGAGCTGACCTTCGTAAAACTCCTGCTTGGAATACATAAAATTATTGAAAATGAAGTTCTGAAGGAAGTTTGAAGGCACATTGGGGTCTATGGGGCGGGGGTCTACGGAGAATTTCTGGCCGGAAAGCGCGCCGTCCTCTATAAGCTTATTCATAAGGTCGTAAACGGGGCCGAGCGCTTTAAGACCGAACGAGGTTACCAGGTGGTTATACTTGCTCGTTACGGGCACGAGCTTCGTAGCGCCGAAAAGCTCGCCGTAGCGCACAACACTCTGCATGACCTTGGCAAGAGTTTCGCCTTTTTCGCCATTCAATATGGCGCGTTGTTCTTGTGTAAGTTCCATTTATATTTTCTCCTTATCCCAAAATTACAGCTTCATGCATATATCCCAAGCGCCCCAGATAACCGTGCGGAGGTTGCCCACGCTTGCGGCATCGCCTATAACGTGAACGTTTTTGCCCTTTGCGGCAATGGGGGCGGGGTTATAGCCAACGGAAAGTATAACGGAATCTGCGGGTACTTTTATAGCTATACCGTTTTTATCCTTTACCGTAACGTAGCCTTCGGCAATTTCCGTAAGCCCTGTTTCAAGATATGTACGCACGCGGTTTGTTTTGAAGAAATCGCGCAGGAAGCTTGTGTTTGCAAGCGGCGCGCCTTTGGTTGTTATAAGGTCGTCCTGCATTTCCACTATAGCGGGCTTTTTACCCTTGAGGTAGAGGTCGTAGGCAATTTCGCAGCCCGTAAGACCGCCGCCGATGATAACGACGTTTTCGCCAACCTCTGCGTTACCGAGCAGGTAATCTATAGCGTCTACCGCTTTTTCTGCGCCCTTAACAGGGATCTTCTTTGCTGTAGCGCCCGTTGCAACTATAATTTCATCTGCATCGAGAAGGTTTATATCTGTAACCTCTGTGTTCATGCGCACGTCGATGGGGTATTTGGCAAGCTCGCGCACGTACCAGGCGATGAGCGCGCGGTCCTTTTCCTTGAAGGAGGGGGCAGCCGCCGCTATGAACACACCGCCGAGCTTATCTGTCTTTTCGTAAAGCGTAACCGCGTGGCCGCGCTTTGCAAGCAGTATTGCGGCTTCCATACCGCCTATACCGCCGCCGATAACGGCGATTTTCTTGGCTTTTTTAGCGGGTTCAACCTTATATTTTTTCGATTGCATCGTTTCGGGGTTGAGCGCACAGCGAGCAAGGCCCATTGTATCTGTAAGGTCCTGCGTGTTGGCGTGGCCCTTGGAGCTGGAGAAGTTGAAGCAGCCGCTGTGGCAGCAGATGCAGGGCTTTATATCCTCGAGCCTGTCCTCTATAAGCTTCGTTACCCATTCGGGGTCAACAAGGAACTGGCGCGCAACGCCCATGGCGTCTATTCTGCCTTCGGCAATAGCCGCGGCGCCAATCTCGGGCGCCATTCTGCCTGCGCACACTACGGGGATATCTACGAATTTTTTAATATGTGCAACGTCTTCAAGGTTGCAGTTTTCGGGCATATACATCGGCGGGTGAGCCCAATACCAGGAATCGTACGTGCCGTTATCGGCGTTGAGCATATCGTAGCCCGCATCCTGAAGGAATTTTGCAGCTTTTTCAGATTCTTCCATGCTTCTGCCGACTTCTTTGTATTTTTCGCCGGGCAGAGCACCGCGGCAGAAGCCCTTCATTTTGGATTCTACAGAATAGCGCAGGGAAACGGGGAAATCTTCGCCGCAGGCTTCTTTTATAGCTTTTACAACCTCTGCGGCAAAGCGGTAGCGGTTTTCAAAGCTGCCGCCGTATTCGTCTGTGCGTTTATTGAAGAATTCTATGGAGAATTGGTCGAGAAGGTAGCCTTCGTGAACGGCGTGAACCTCCACGCCGTCTACGCCCGCATCGCGGCAGAGCTTTGCCGTTTTTGCAAAGGCTTCTATAATTTCGTGAATTTGCTCAACCGTCATTTCGGGGCACTCGATATCGTGCGCCCAGCGAGAGGGCTGAGGCGAGGGGGAAGCGAGCTCGTGAGAAGTATCCATTATAGGCTTTATGAGCGCGCGTGTGAACTTGTTTTTGTGAAGCGGGGCAACAAGCTCGGTTATAGCCCAGGAGCGGCCCATGCCCGCCGTGAGCTGAATGAAAAGCTTTGCGCCCGTTTTGTGAAGCTCCTCCATAAATACCTTGAGGTCCTCAAACATTTTCGGGTTTTGCCAGAGCCATTTGCCCCAGAACGTGTCGCGAAGCGGCGCGATACCGGGAATGATAAGGCCCACGTTATTTTTCGCTCTTTCAAGGAAGAGTGCTGCCGCCTCCTTATCGAAGTGGCAACCGCCAAGCTCAAACCAGCCGAAAAGCGACGTGCCGCCCATAGGGCACATAACTATGCGGTTTTTGATTTCAACATTGCCGATTTTCCAAGGGGTAAAGAGTGCCTCGAATTTTGCATCTGTGTTGTTCATTATCTTTTTATCCTTTCAGAATATTTTTGTTTATCGTATAGACACGGTAAAAAAATTGTGATATAATATAATGAAACAATTTAAAAAAGCCGGCTTTTTTAAAACAAGTTGTTTACCTGTCAACAATCACAATATAAGTATAACATTTTTTGCACAAATTGTCAATATAAAGGAGAAGCATAATTTATGATAGCTAAAGAGGGCAGACCCGAGGATATTTCGGGCAGACTGCCGAAGGAAGTCAGGGTTTACGATTTTCTGGATAACCTGGGCATTTCCTACTACCGCATAGACCACGACCCTGCCATGAAAATGGAGGCTTGCGCCGAAATAGATAAGGCTTTGGGCGCGACTATTTGCAAAAACCTTTTTCTTTGTCCGCGCACGAAGAAAAACTTCTACCTGCTTATGATGTGCGCAGACAAGCATTTTGAAACAAGACCCGTTTCCGACCAGGCAGGCTCCTCGCGCCTTGGATTTGCGAGTGAGGAGTACCTTCTGGAGTTCCTCGATATCACGCCCGGCTCTGTAAGTGTTATGGGGCTTATGAACGATAAGGAAAACCGCGTACAGCTTCTTATGGACGAGGATATACTCAAGGGCGAATATTTCGGTTGCCACCCCTGCATAAACACAACCAGCCTGCGCATTAAAACAAAAGACCTTATAGAAAAAATTCTGCCCGCTATGGGGCACGAGCCGAAGCTCGTTCACCTGGATTAAATAAGAAAGGAAAGATATTATGGAAATTATGAAAAAATACCCCCAGAATTTACATACACACGGCACGTTCTGCGACGGCAAGGACGATTATGAATCGACCGTAAAGCGCGCGCTGGAGCTAGGCTTTACCTCTATAGGCTTTTCCGGCCACTCCTATATGTCTTATTCCCCCGCTTACTCTATGTCGATGGAGGGTACGGAGGAATATAAAAAGGTTGTGCGCGCACTTGCCAAAAAGTACGAGGGAAAAATAGACGTGCTTTGCGGCATAGAATTCGATATGTATTCGGAAGACCCGCTTATAGGCTACGATTACATAATAGGCTCTGTTCATTACCTCAAGCTTGATGGCAAATACGTCGGCTTCGACAGAAGCGCCGACGAGGTCGAAAGCGTTATAAACGAATATTTCGGCGGCGACGGCTTGAAGTTTGCAAAAAAATTCTATGAAACGGTTTGCGAGCTTCCGAAATACGTGAAATGCGATATCGTTGGCCACTTCGACCAGATCACGAAGAACATTGAAAAGCGCAATTTGTTCGATACGAGCTCCAAGGAATACAGAAGTTACGCGCTGGAGGCGCTCCACACTGTTGCCGAAAGCTGCAACGTGTTTGAAATAAACACGGGCGCTATTTCCCGCGGCTACAGAACCACGCCTTACCTTGAACCCTTCCTTTTGCGCGAAATAAAAGAAATCGGCGGCGGTATCGTTATCAGCTCCGATTGCCACGACAACCGCTACCTCGATATTCATTTCGATGAATCGCTTGAGCTTGCGCGCTCCTGCGGCTTTACCGAGGTGCTCACACTCGAGAAAAACGGCTTCGTGCCGCACAAAATCTGACGGAGGCTTTTTATGAACGTCATTTCTGTTGTAATGCTTGTTTTCACCGTTGTGGGCGCGCTCGATTACCTTACGGGCAGCCGCTTCGGCATTGGCAAGGAGTTTGAACGCGGCGTGCTTATTATGGGCACGATGATACTTTCCATGGTGGGCATGATAGTGCTTGCGCCGCTTATAGCTGCGCTTATAGAGCCCGCACTTAAAGTGGTTGCCGAAAAAATACCGTTTTTTGAGCCCTCCGTTATAGCGGGCTCGCTTCTGGCGAACGATATGGGCGGCGCGCCGCTTTCGCTAGAGCTTGCGAAAACGGAAGCCTCGGGTTATTTCAACGGCCTTGTTGTAGGCTCTATGATGGGCGCGACGATATCCTTTTCGCTCCCCCTTGCACTCGGCGTAACCAAGCCGGAGCAGAAGAGCAGCATAATGCTCGGGCTTATGTGCGGCATAGCGGCAATACCGCTTGGCTGCCTTGTTTCCGGTCTTATGCTTAAAATGCCGCTTGCAGAGCTTGCCATGAACGTTATTCCGCTTGTGCTTTTCTCTGTAATTCTTGCAATAGGCTTGCTTAAAATACCGCATATATGCATAAATATCTTCAACGTTTTCGGTATGGCTATAAAAATTCTTATAGTTATCGGTCTTATCGTGGGCATAGCAGAGTTTACGCTCGGCTTTGATATACCGCACACAGCCCCTGTGGAGGAGGGTGTTATGGTCTGCTTCAATGCAACCGCCGTTATGACGGGCGCTTTCCCCTTGCTCGCTATTGTAAGCAAGCTTATAAAGAAGCCGATGAAGAAGATAAGCGAAAAGGTTGGCATGAACGAGGTTTCCGCGCTCGGCTTTGTGGGCACGCTTGCCACAAATGTTACCACTTTCGGCATGATGCGCGATATGGACGATAAGGGCGTTGTGCTTAATTCCGCTTTTGCGGTTTCCGCGGCGTTCACGTTTGCGGGCCACCTTGCTTTCACCATGTCATTCAATGCAGATTATCTTGTGCCCGTTATCGTGGGCAAGCTTGTGGCGGGTGTTTTCGCTGTGGCTATAGCTCAGTTTATGTATTCGAAGCTGCATAAAAAGGGAACAGTGGCAAAGGCAGCATAAAGCTTGATATGTGAAATAGTAAAACCGCACCGAAAGGTGCGGTTTTGTGTTAGTATTGACAAAGCATATAATTTAAAATATAATAAAAATGTAGATTAAAAGTAAGGAGTGCGCAAAATATGGATACAAAGTTTGATATGACCATTGCAGAAAACTATCATAGCAGAGCACAAATTGCAAGAGTTTTGACAGAAAATTGGGTTGCGAAAAATATGTTTTGCCCACGTTGCGGAAATTTCCAAATAAAACAATTTTCAAATAATAAGCCTGTAGCGGATTTTTACTGTCCAAAATGCAAAAATCAATTTGAACTTAAAAGTAAGGCGGGCTCTTTCGCTCATAAAATCAATGACGGAGCATATGACACGATGATTTTGCGCATTACAAGCAATCAAAACCCCGATTTCTTTTTAATGAACTATTCGCGTACCGAAAATTGTGTTAAAGATTTAACTATGGTTCCCAAACACTTTTTTGTGCCGGAAATTATAGAAAAAAGAAAACCGCTCTCTGAAAATTCACGCAGAGTGGGCTGGGTTGGCTGCAATATAATTATTGATAAAATACCTGAACAAGGAAGAATCAAAATTATAAGTGAGGGAATTTTTCAAGATAAAAATGAAGTTTTGAATGATGTGAAAAAAGGTGAACTGTTGATTGAAAAAAATATATCTTCTCGTTCGTGGCTTATGGATATTTTAAATATTGTCAATTCTATAAATAATGAATATTTCGCATTAGATGAACTATATTTATATGAGGATTTTTTAGCTGATAAGCACCCCGATAACCATAATATTTTACCTAAAATAAGGCAGCAACTTCAAGTTTTGCGAGATAAGGGGTTTATTGAATTTCTTGGAAGAGGTAAATATAGAAAACTATAAAAAAGCAGAGAACCACACCGAAAGGTGCGGTTTTAGACTGTCGATAAAGTAAACGTAGCCTCTCACTTTGGGTAGCAAAGCCGCGATATGACCGAGCCGCAGCGAGAAGGTGGCACCGTTAAGTGACGGAGATGCTATAATAAAAGCCCAAATTACATTGAAAATTTATATTTTTATGCCCGCCCTCTCACCGCTTACGCGGAGCTCCCCCAAAGGTGGAGCCTTAAAGTTAGTTTATCTACACCAAAAAACCGCACCGAAAGGTGCGGTTTTAAAATTTATATATTTAACATTTTCGCTTTTCTATAAACTTTCCCTTTTAAAATCTTCCATAATATGCTATAATATAAACATAACATCGATTCTGAAAGGTGATTTTGCCATGAAAACAAAAAATCGCACAAAGTTTTTCCTCACACTCGTTATATTCAGCCTTACGGGGCAGATAGCGTGGGTTGTGGAAAATATGTATTTCAACGTGTTCATTTACAAAATGTTCGGCGCTTCCGCCGCCGATATTTCCGCCATGGTCGCCGCAAGCGCCGTTGCCGCCACGCTGACAACGCTTCTTATAGGCGCGCTTTCCGATAAGCTCGGCAAGCGCAAGGTGTTCATTTGCGGCGGATATATACTTTGGGGCATTTCTATTCTTTCGTTCTGCTTTATACGCGAGGATTTCATCGGCGCGATTTTCCCCGCCGCTGCATCGGTTTCCGCTGTTTGCGTAACTCTCGTTATAATAATGGACTGTGTGATGACGTTTTTCGGCTCCTCCGCAAACGATGCCTGCTTCAACGCCTGGCTTACCGACGTGACTGACGATACGAACCGCGGCGCGGCGGAGGGCATCAACTCCATGATGCCGCTTGTGGCAATACTCGCCGTTTTCGGCGGATTTATGTCCTTTGACCTCGGCAAAAGCGAAAGCTGGACGGCTATTTTCGCGATAATCGGTGCTGCCGTTATCGTTATAGGCGTGGCGGGCTTCTTCCTTATAACCGAGCCGAAGCTGGAAATTTCGCAGAACAAAAACTATTTTGCAAATATTTTCTATGGCTTCCGCCCTTCTGTTGTTCGCGAAAACAAAAAGCTTTACGTTTACCTTCTTGCGTTTGCGGTTTTCGGCGTATCTATTCAGATTTTTATGCCGTACCTCATTCTTTACTACACGGTTTCGCTCAGGATGGATAACTACGTTTTCATAATGGCGCCCGCTATAATACTCGCCGCAGTGTTCACGGCTTTCTGGGGCAGGGTATACGATAAAGTTAAATTTAAAAAATCCGTTTTCCCAGCGCTTATGCTTCTTATGCTCGGCTACGTGCTGCTCTATTTCTTCCGCGGAACGGTGCTCGTTTTCATAGGCTCGCTTATGATGATGTGCGGCTACCTTGCGGGGGCGGCCGTTTTCGGCGCGGTAATACGCGATAACACGCCCGAAAACCGCGCGGGTATGTTCCAGGGGCTTCGCATTGTGGGGCAGGTGCTTTTGCCCGGCATTATAGGCCCCGCCATAGGCGCAAAGATACTTGAAAACGCGGAAAAAATTATAAACGACGACGGCACGGCATCTTTCGTGCCCAACCAAAATATATTCCTCGCCTCTCTTGCCGTGGCGGCTGCGCTCTGCGTGTTTCTTCTGGTTGTATTCAAGCTGATGGAAAGTAAAGGAGAAAATAAAAATGGAAAATAAATTTGCATTTCTTTACACGGAGGAAGGCGAGCGCCTTCCCGAAATACCGTGGAATATTTACCCGCGCCCGCAGATGAGGCGAGATTCGTTTTTCTGCCTGAACGGAAAATGGAAGCTTTTTATAAGCGGTGAGGAAAACGAAATAACCGTGCCTTTTGCGCCGGAATCGCTCCTTTCGGGCGTGAATAAAAGAATAGGCAAGAAAAAAGATATATATTACAAAAAAAACTTCTCTCTGCCTGTGGGCTTTGTGCGCGGCAAGGTGCTTTTGCACTTCGGCGCGGTAGACCAGATTGCGCGCGTGAAGTTCAATGGCAAATGCGTGGGCAAGCACGAGGGCGGCTATGCACCCTTTTCCTTCGACGTAACCGAGCTTTTGCGCGAAAAAAACACCGTTGAGGTTTTCGTGCGCGACGAGCTCCATACGGGCATTTTGCCATATGGCAAGCAGTGCGAAAAGCGCGGCGGTATGTGGTATACGCCCGTTACGGGCATATGGCAGACGGTGTGGCTTGAAAGCGTGCCCGATGAATATATTACGAAGCTGAAAATAGAAACGGGCGCAAATTTTGCCGATATAACCGCCTTCGGCGTAAGCGAAGGCGAGGTTAGCCTTAAAACGCCCGAGGGCGAGCGCAAATTTCCGCTTGAAGCGGGCAGGGCGCACGTGGAAATAGAAAATCCGCAGATGTGGTCGCCCGAAAGCCCTTACCTTTACGAATTTACCGTGCGCGCGGGCAAAGACGAGGTTTCCTCTTACTTTGCACTGCGTACTCTTGAAATAAAAGAGGTTGGTGGCATTGCCCGCCTCCTGCTCAACGGCAAGCCGTATTTCTTCCACGGGTTGCTGGACCAAGGCTATTACAGCGACGGCATTTTTACCCCCGCCGCGCCCGAGCTTTACGAAAAAGACATTATGGTGATGAAAAAACTCGGCTTCAATATGCTTCGCAAGCATATAAAAATAGAGCCCGAGCAGTTTTACTACGATTGCGACCGCCTGGGTATGGTTGTTTTCCAGGATATGGTCAATAATTCCGATTACTCCTTCCTGCGCGATACCGCGCTCCCCACCGTGGGCGTGAAGAAAATGGACGATAGAAATATGCACAAAAACCCAAAAAGCCGCGCCGCGTTTGAAAAGGCTATGGAGGAAACCGTGGAGGGGCTTTCGAACCACCCGTGCATATGCTACTGGACAATTTTCAACGAGGGCTGGGGGCAGTTTGAAAGCGAAAAGATGTATCATAAGCTGAAGGCGCTGGACAGCACGCGATTTATAGATACCGCCTCGGGCTGGTTTACGGGCGCGCAAAGCGACGTAGAAAGCCTTCACGTTTACTTCAAGCCAGTGAAGATGGAGGCGGGCGAAAAGCCCGTGGTGCTTTCCGAGTTCGGCGGCTACTCCTATAAGCCCGAGGGGCACGTTTTCAACGTGAAGGAAACGTACGGCTACAGGTTTTTCAAGGAAAGGGAAGCTTTTGAGGAAGCGCTTCTGAAGCTTTACCGCGAGGAAATAATTCCGCTTGTGGCAAAGGGGCTTTGCGCCGCAGTTTATACCCAGGTTTCCGACGTGGAGGACGAAACCAACGGCTTGCTTTCCTACGACCGCAAGGTGCTTAAGGTAAGCGTTGAGCCCATGCGCGAAATAGCCGCGGCGATATACGCGGAGATGGAAAAATGATATACCTTCGTTCTTTCGACCTTGCAAGCGAGCTTTCGGAAACAGAGTTTTTCTGCTCTTTCCCGCCGAAGCTTGAAATGCTTTGCTACGACCGCGAAAACGCATACCCCTTTAAAATTTTCCCGCCGAAATATTTTTCGCGCGCGGAGTTTGAGCCAATAACCTTATTCTACGGCGGCAACGGAAGCGGAAAATCTACACTTCTGAACGTTATCGCGGGCAAGCTTGGGCTTTCCAGAAGCGCAGATTTCAACGAAACGCCGCTTTTTGGCGATTACCTTTCGCTTTGCTCTTATGACGCCGCGGAAATTCCCGAGGGGAGCCGCATCATAACGAGCGACGATGTTTTCGATTATCTGCTTGACCTTCGCGCCGTGAACCGCGGCGTGGAGGCACGGCGGCAAGAGCTTTTTGCCGAATACGAAAGATATAGGGATAAAAACGTGCATTTTCAAATGCGCACCATGGCGGAATACGACGAGCTGAAGGTGCGCAACGAGGCGAGAAAAAAGACGAAATCCGCTTTCGTTTCGCCGCGCCTTACTGCGCGCGAGGCGCGCACGCGCTCCAACGGTGAAAGCGCATTTTACTACTTCACGGAGCATATAAAGAAAAACGCGCTCTACTTGCTCGACGAGCCTGAAAACAGCCTTTCGCCCATAATGCAACGCGAGCTTGCCGCGTTTCTTGTGGATAGCGCGCGGTTTTTCGGCTGCCAGCTTATAATTTCAACCCACTCGCCGTTTTTGCTTGCCATGAATGGCGCGAAGGTATACGACCTCGATGCCACGCCTGCGTGCGAAAAAGATTGGCAGGAGCTTGAGGGCGTGAAGATGTATAAAGAACTATTTAATAAAAAATAAATCAGAATTATACGGGAGGGGGCTTGCTTCTCCTGCGAAAGCGGAAAGGAAAAAACATGACGATTTACGAAGCAATGAACGAGCGCCACTCTGTGCGCAAATATACAGACAGACCTATAGAAGCGGAAAAAATAGCCGCACTGAACGAAGAAATAGCAAAGATAAACGCGGAAAGCGGGCTGAATATAGAGCTTATTCTCGATGAGCCGAAGGCTTTTTCGGGCATGCTTGCGCGCTACGGCCATTTTTCGGGCTGTACGAATTACTTCTGCATTTCCGCGCCCGACGGCAGGGACGAAGACGTGGGCTACTTCGGCGAAAAGCTCGTGCTTATGGCGCAGACGCTGGGGCTTAACACCTGCTGGGTGGTGCTGACGTACAGTAAAAGAGCCGTGCCCGCAAAACTTCGCGAAGGTGAAAAGGTGCAGGCTGTTATAGCGCTCGGCTATGGCGAGCACTGCGGCAGGGCGCACAAAAACAAGCCTATGGAGGCGCTTTGCGCGTGCGACGGCGAAATGCCCGAATGGTTCAAAAACGCTATGGAGGCGGCTATGACAGCGCCCACGGCAATAAACCAGCAGGCGTTTAAATTCACGCTAGAGGGTGAAAACAAGGTAAAAGCTGAAGCGACGGGCGCAAGATACGCGAAAATGGACCTCGGCATAGTGAAATACCACTTCGAGCTCGGCGCAGGAAATACGGAATTTGAATGGGTTTGATGCTATGACAAGAATTATGTTTGTGTGCCACGGGAATATTTGCCGAAGCCCGATGGCGGAGTTTATTTTTAAAGATCTGGCAGAAAAGGCGGGCAGGGGCGCGGAATTTTACGTTGCCTCATCCGCCACGAGCAGCGAAACCGTTTGGCAAGGGAGGGGCAGCCGAGTTTATGCGCCTGCGCGTGCAGAACTCGCGAAGCACGGTATTTCCTGCGAGGGCAAGCTTTCCGCGCGCCTCGCTCTTTCCGATTACGGTAAATACGACCTTTTCGTCGGCATGGACAGCGCGAACATACGCAATATGAAAGCGATGCTCGGCGGCGACCCCGAGGGTAAGGTACATAAGCTTATGGACTATACCGCGCGCGGCGGCGACGTTGCCGACCCGTGGTATACCGACCGCTTCGACATAGCCTGGCGCGACATTTACGAGGGTTGCGCGGCGATGCTGGAGAAGATATGAGCAGTAAAAAGCAGAAGAAAATTTTATTTTGGGCGCATTTCTGGAGATCATTTCAGTTTATTTCGCTTATACCGCTTTTGATGGGTGAAATAGGTATAATAATATCTGCGATTTGCCTTTCCGCTTGCGGAATCTATGGCATTTTGGGTGTGAAATTCCGCTGGCAAAGTGCGCACTGCATAGCGCAGACTATGACGGGTGATATTAGATACAGAGAAATGAAACCAAGCAACTATGCCTGGACGGAAGATGAAAAGAAAGCTATGATAACAACCGGCGTTTCGTATATGGTTGTTGCCGTCATGTTTGCTGTTGTCCCGATAGTATCACTTTTATAAACGCACCAAAATTATGGTTGCACCGTAGGGGAGGGGCTTGCTCCTCCCGAAAGGCCTCCCTCTCGAGGGAGGGGGACCGCGCGGGATCCTCAAATAATGCGAAGCATTGTTTGGGGTTCTCGGATTGCGGTGGAAGGAGTTCCTAGACTCACACTAATTATTTTAATAAAGTTGCTTTATGTTAAGCTAACTCCTTCCGTCATTTGCTCCGCGGGGCTTCGCAAATGCCACCTCCCTCGAGAGGGAGGCTTAAAACCATTCATTCAATATGAAACACGAAAGGACTAATATGAAAAACGAAGAACTTTACGAAAAACTTAAAGAAACACCTGTTTCGCGCGAGGAAATTTTCAAGGGGCATATCGTGCATCTTGTGCGCGATAGCATAACGCTTCCCAACGGCGCACCCGCCATGCGCGAGGTGTGCCTGCACAATGGCGCGGTTTGCGTCGTACCCGTAACGGACGCTGGCGAGATCATAATGGAGCGCCAGTTCCGCTACCCATTCGACGAGGTCATCTGGGAGATACCCGCGGGCAAGCTCGACGGCAAAAACGAGGACGTGCTGGAAGCCGCAAAGCGCGAGCTGCGCGAGGAAACGGGCTACAGCGCGGAGAAATTCACCTTCCTCGGCTACCTTTACCCCTCGCCCGCGATACTCAGCGAGAAAATTGCCATGTACCTTGCTACTGGCTTGCGTGGGGGCGAGCAGGAGCTTGACGAGGACGAGTTCCTTGACGTTGTGAAGGTGCCTTTTGCCGAAGTTGTGGAAATGATAATGCGCGGCGAAATTCCCGATGCGAAAACGCAAACGGCGGTGCTGAAGGCAAAGTACCTTTTGGGAGTATAAAATGGAGAAATACGAGGGCTACGTTGCCGAGCTTCTTGCGCACGGCTTTTCCGCGGCGAAGGAGAAGCCTTACCGCTTCTATAAATTCACGGGCGACTACATCGCTTTTATCGTGAACCTTAAAGAAGGCGAATTTTCCCCAAGCGTTTTTTACGGCTATGCGCTCATATGGCGTAGCGAGGACACTATGGAAAGCTTTCTGCGCGAGGGCGACGACGGATTTTATTGCAAGCTTCGCGGCGAAGCCGACCTTTCCTGCGGGGCGGAGGAAGCGGAGGCGCGGGATGCAATAACCTCGCTTTACGAAAAATACAAAAGCGCCGCGCGCGAGGAGATAATTGCGGCGGCAAAAGAGAAAAACAAAGAGTTTATCGGCATTATCGCGAAAATTCTTAAGCCGCTGGGCTTCAAAAAAACGGGCACGAAATGGCGCTATGAATTAAGCGAAAATCGCACGCTCTGGTTTCAGGCGCAGAAATCGCAGTTTGCCGACGAATATTATTTCAACGTAATCATTTCACCAAAAGATGACTTTTACGATTATCTGCACTATGAGAGAGCCGACCTGAAAGGGAGCTATACCTTGGATTGGCAGATGATAAGCGCCGATGAGGCGGAAAGATTTTTCCGCGACATAGCGGAAAATAAGCTTATACCGATAATTGAAAACAGCAAACGATAACACGGAGGTAGAAAAATGAGTTTTGCAATCGTAACAGACACGTCGGCAAATTTGCCGATAGAATACGCGCGTGAAAACGATATAACGATAATCCCGTTTTCTTTTTATATCGACGGCGAGGAAAACACCTGCATAGATGCGGAAAACTACGATGGCGCGGCATACTATGCGATGCTCCGCGCGGGCAAGGTTGTCACAACTTCGCAGATAACGCCTGCGCGCTACATCGAATATATGAGCCCCATACTTGAAGCGGGCAAGGACGTGCTCTTAATCTGCCTTTCCTCGGGCGTAAGCGGGGCATATTCCTCTTCACAGCTTGCCGCGCGCGAGCTTGCGGAAAAGTACCCCGAGCGCAAGGTTATTTCTATAGATAGCCGCGGCGCTTCCATGGGTGAGGGCTTGCTTGCCTACTATGCGGTAGAGGACAGAGCCGGTGGTATGACAATAGACGAAACTGCGGCACACCTGCTTGAAACAGTGCCGAAAATGAACCAGCTTTTCACAGTGGACGACCTCAAATACCTCAAGCGCAGCGGCAGAATTTCGGGCGCGACGGCGGCTATAGGCTCTGTGCTGAACATAAAACCGCTTCTCACGGGCAACAAAGAGGGCAAAATAGTTTCCTTTGCAAAGGTACGAAGCCGCAAAAAATCTGTGCGCGAGCTTGCACGCCTCTACGCAGAGCGCGTGGTTGATGCGGAAAACCAGATTATTGCAATTTCCCACGCGGATTGCAAGGACGAGGCAGAGGCGCTTCGCGAGCTTGTTTGCGCAGAAAAACCGCCGAAGCAGGTGGTTATGGTCTGTCACGAGCCCGCAACGGGAAGCCACGTTGGCCCCGGTATGCTTGCGGTCTACTTCCTTGGCAACGAAAGAATACTTTAAATGTAAAAGCAAGGCTTGAAAATAAGCCTTGCTTCAGATTGTCGAAAAAAGTAATTTAAGCCTCGCCCTATGGGAGAGGTGGCACCGTAAGGTGACGGAGAGGGCCATGAGAAAAGCCGAATTTGCATTGAAAATTTATGTTTTTGGTTTTTACCCTCTCACCGCTTCGCGGAGCTCCCCCAAAGGTGGAGCCTAAAAAATCGTTTATCGACACGCTCAAGCAAGGCTGAAAATCGGCCTTGCTTTTAATATATTTGTGCAAATTTTTCCATATGGCTTGTAATTTGCCTCGCGATATGGTAAATTTATATATATAAAACCTTATATGAAAGGGCTATTATTATGATATATCACGTAGCAAAAAACGGAAACGACAGAAATAAAGGCACGGCGGATGCGCCTTTCCTTACGATATCACGCGCGGCAGAGGTGCTGGAGGAGCGCGATACAGTTGTGGTGCACGAAGGTGTGTACCGTGAAACGGTTGCCCCCGCGCGCGGCGCGAGAAGCGAAAACTACCGAATTACGTACGAAGCGGCAAAGGGCGAAAAGGTAACGGTAACGGGCGCGGAAATCGTGCGCGGCTGGGTGCGCGAGGGCGCAGTTTGGCACGTATCGGTGGAAAACTCGCTTTTCGGCGGCTATAACCCATACGAGGAGCTTATAGACGGCGACTGGATGCAGAAGCCGCTTGACCCAGCCACGGGTAAGAGCCTGCGCCACACGGGCTGTGTTTATATAGATGGAGAAGGACTTAACGAGGTTTCCTCGCGCGAGGAGCTTGAATCCACGGAAATGACCTGGCTTGCTTCCGTAAACGAAAACACAACGGAGATATGGGCAAACTTCGGCGCGCGCGACGCGGAAGAAGCCGAGGTGGAAATAAGCGTGCGCAAAACCTGCTTCTGCCCCGAAAAAACGGGCGTTAACTACATTACGGTGCGCGGTTTTGAATTTTGCCGCGTGGCAAACCCGTGGTCGCCCCCTACCTCCGGGCAGATGGGCGCTGTAAACGTAAACTGGGCAAAGGGCTGGATAATTGAGGAAAACACGGTACACAGCGCAAAAACCTGCGGCATTTGCGTCGGCAAATACGCATCGGCAAACGACCAGCTCTACAACCGCTACCACAGAAAAGCGGGCTACGTTTACCAGATGGAGGCTGTTTTCGAGGCGCTCGATATGGGTTGGTGCAAGGAAAACATCGGCTCTCACATTATAAGAAATAATACCATTTACGATTGCGGTCAGAACGGTATCGTGGGTCATATGGGCGGCGCATTCTCCGAAATCTATGGCAACGATATTTCGGGCATAGGCAGACGCCACGAATATTACGGCTACGAGATAGCCGGCATCAAGCTCCACGCCGCGCTCGATACGCAGATACATCATAACCATATACACGATTGCACTATGGGTACTTGGCTCGATTGGCAGGCGCAGGGAATTCGCCTTTACGCAAACCTCTACCACAACAATACGAGCGACCTCTGGCTTGAGGTAACTCATGGCCCCTGCCTTGTGGATAACAACATTTTCGGCTCGAAGCAGAGCCTGCTCAATGCCGCGCAGGGTACGGCGTTTGTACATAACCTCTTTATGGGCGGTATTTATAAATACAAGGTGTTGCAGCGCTCCACTCCATACCACCTGCCGCACAGCACGAAGATAAAGGGCTTTTCGCTTACCTACGGCGGCGACGAGCGCTTCTATAACAACATCTTCGCAAACACCATGGGCGAGGAAAACGAGCGCTACAAGCTCGGTACGGGCACGATGTACGCGGGATTCCCCGACAGCATGGATGAATATATCAGTACGGTTGTAACGAAATACGGCAAGGGCGACGTTGAATATTACGAGCGCGAGGAGCAGCCCGTGTTTATGGCGCACAACTACTACGGCGACGGCGTGAGCGCCTACGAGCGCGACATAACTTCCGTTAAAACGGAGCTTGCAACGGAGGCGAAAATCGTTGAAGAAGAGGGCGGCGTTTACCTTGAAATGGTGCTGGACGAAGCGTTCGACAGCATAGAGGCGGAGGTTATTACCACGGAAAAGCTCGGTATGCCGAGAATTGTGGAAGCGCTTTACGAAAACCCCGACGGTACTCACATTCGCATAGCGCACGATATGCTTGGCACGCACAGGGGCAAAAACCCCACGGCAGGCCCCGTTGAAGGCATAAAATCGGGCAAGGTAAGAGTAAAGCTGAGATGAGATAGCCTCCCTCCTGAGGGATGCTTGGTGCGAACAACCCACGTATAATATACATTTTTATAAAAGGAGATATGAATATGGCAGAAAACAAAAATTTTGATATGGATGAAATTTTAGATGAATTATCTTCGCAAATAGAGGATATGGTGGAAGACCATATTCAAGATTTTGCTAATTCTGAGCTTGTCGATATGGTGGGAAAAATGGTACAGGATGCGCTGGATAATCTTACCGGTAACGGCTGCAAATTTGTTCTGAACGATGGCACTGTTGTAAAGACGAAAGAGCGCATGAGAATTTTCAGCCCGGATAAATCAAAAATGCTTCTTTTATATGGAGGCTTGCGTGTTGACGGTACCTCGCTTATGGTTCAGACAGGCCCCGGTTCAAATTATGAAAATATTGCTCATTACAAAACGAGAGAAGAAGCTATCGCAACACTTGCAAGGGTTTCGGAAGCTATGGATGCAGGTTTGACCAAATTTGAGCTTTGATAATATTGTGATATTGGCAAATACCGCAATAGAAAAGCGAAGGAAAACCTCATCCGTCAACCTGCGGTTGCCACCTTCCCCTAAGCTGAAGCAGGGGAAGGCTAACGGTGTATTTAACCTTGCAATACCAATAAATATGTCGGGGGAACTCCTCCCGAAAAAAATCGGAGAAAATTATGATATATCACGTAGCAAAAAACGGAAACGATAGAAACGCGGGCACGGTCGATGCTCCTTTCCTTACGATATCGCGCGCGGCGCGCATTGCCGAGGAGGGCGACACCGTAAGAGTGCACGAGGGCATCTACCGCGAAGCGGTGAGCCCTGCGCACGGCGGCAGAAGTGAGATGCAGCGCATCACGTACGAGGCGGCAAAGGGCGAATACGTCAGCATTCGCGGCTCGGAAATAATCGAAAATTGGGAGCGCGACGGCGCAGTTTGGCACACGGTTGTGGAAAACTCGCTTTTTGGTAAGTTCAACCCCTATGCAGAGCTGCTCGACGGCGACTGGATGGCTCGCCCCATAGACCCCGTTACGCGCAAAAGCACAAAGCACCTCGGTTGCGTTTACTGCGGCGGCAAGTCGCTTATAGAGGCGACCGCGCGCGAGGAGCTTGAAGAAAAAGAAAACACATGGCTTGCGCGCGTGGACGAGAACACCACGGAAATATGGGTAAACCTCGGCGAAAAGTGCGCAGATAATTCCGTAATGGAAATAAACGTGCGCAAAACCTGCTTCTACCCTGAGCAAAGGGGCGTGAACTATATAACCGTGCGCGGTTTTGAGCTTTGCCACGCGGCAACGCCCTGGGCGCCGCCCACGGTGGAGCAGATAGGCGCGCTCGGTGTAAACTGGGCAAAGGGCTGGATTATAGAAGAGAACACCGTGCGCGAAGCGAAATGCTGCGGCATAAGCGTGGGCAAGCCTTTTTCCTTTGAAGAAAACACTGCAACGAGATATAGACGCAAGGGCGCGATGTGCTACCAATTCGAGGCAATGTTCCGCGGCTTGCGCGAGGGCTGGTGCCGCGAAAAGGTTGGCTCTCACATAATACGCAATAACAAAATTTACGATTGCGGCGAAAGCGGTATCGTCGGCCACATGGGCGGCGCATTTTCCGAAATATACGGCAACGAAATTTATAATATAGGTGTGCGCGACGAGTTCTGGGGCTACGAGCGCGGCGCGATAAAGCTCCACGCGCCTATTGACACGTATATTCACCACAACCATATGCACCACTGCGCTATGGGCACTTGGCTTGATTGGCAGGCGCAGGGTACGCGCCTTTCGGCAAACGTTTTCCACGACAACGAAATAGACTGCAAAATTGAGGTTACGCACGGACCACACATTGTAGATAACAACATTTTCGGCTCGGATCAGAGCCTGCAGAACGCGGCGCAGGGCGGCGCGTACGTGCACAACATCTTCCTGGGCGGTATGTACAAGTATGAGGTGCTGGACAGAGCCACGCCCTACCACCTGCCGCACAGCACGGAAATAAACGGCTGCACGCTCGTTTACGGTGCGGACGATAGATTTTACAACAATATTTTCCTGAATATACAAAAGGAAGAGAACAGAAAGTTTATTCCCGGATTGCCGATGTACGAGGGCTGTGCCGACAGCCTTGAGGAATACCTTGAAACGGTTTGGAGGGAGCACGGCAAATGCGACGTTGAAAACTACGCGAAGGTGCCCCAGCCCGTTTACACGGCGCACAACTACTACGGCGACGGTGTTACGCCCTACGAGCGCGACTATACCTCTCCCAAATCGTCACTTGCATCAAACGCGAGAATTACCGAGGAAGAGGGCGGAGTTTACCTTGAAATGGAGCTTGACGAAAGCTTGGGCGGCATTTGCGCCGACATGGTAACGACGGAAAGCCTTGGCTTGCCGAGAATAACGGAATGCCCGTTTGATGCGCCCGATGGCTCGAATATTCGCATATCGCACGATATTTTTGGCGCGCAGAGGGGCAAAAACCCCACCGCGGGCGCGATAGAAGGCATAAAAGCTGGTAAAGTTAAGGTTAAAGTGTGGTAATCTACGATTATCCCAAATATCGGCATATTATCCCATTTTTTGCACAAGGCGAAAAAACGAGTTATAATAAAAGCAAAAAAGGTAAGGAGAGCAATATGGAAGAAAACAAAAACTTTGATATAGACGAAATTTTAGAGGAATTATCACCGCAAATTGAAGATATGGTGGAAGATGCCGTTGAGGACAAAGTGGAAGATTTGGTTGAGGATGCGGTTGAGGACGTGCTTGACAGTATGTTTGATGAAAGAGTCAAGGAGGCACTCGAAAATATTATCCGCGACGGATTTGAGTTTGTGCTTAAAGACGGAACTGTTGTAAGACCAAAGGAACGCATGAAGGTGTTAAGCCCCGGCAAATCGAGATTGCTCGTTTGCTACGGCGGCTTGCGCGTCGAAAAAATTTACAAAAGCGAAAATTGCTGGCTTATGGTTCAGACGGGGCCGAACAGATATGACGGTATAGGCCGTTACAAAACGAGAGAAGAAGCAATAGAAGCTCTCAAAAAGGTTGCCAAAGCAATGGAAGATGGCGTGACAATGTTTGAGCTGTGACGTGAGCAGGCACTCACCGAAAACGCACAAAATCTAACCTCTGCCGCCGCCCCATCGAGGATGACCGCGGAGGGCTGTTTCAATAATAAAATTAATTTAAGCCTCGCCCTATGGGAGAGGTGACACCGTTGGGTGACGGAGAGGGTTATAGTAGTATATCGACACAATAAAAATGCACCGCTTGTGCGGTGCATTTTGCGTTATTAAATCTCTTTTCTTATCTCGCAAAGCAGGTTTGTGCCTCTATTCTCAAGAATGTCAAAGTAATAGAGTATCCAAAGGCGCATAGGGGAAACGTATGTACAGTTTATTTTGGAAAACTCGCTTTCTTCTGCGTCTACGTTTGCAATTTCTTTGGCAAATTTACGTGATTTCAAAGCCTTGCGAATTAACAGTGCTACGGGTACGGTAAAGATAGCTACGTAAATAAGCTCCAACAAGAACTCCTGCACTGTTTGCGAGAGATATGTAAACGGTGCTATATAGCACAAGGCGCAAAGTATGGCGGTGAGTATGAACGAATTGCTCATTGCCTTAAAACTGCGCGCAGTTTTTTTGGCAGTGCTTATATCGTGCTTGTATTGTGTGATGTGTATGCCGTATTTTTCTCTTGGTATCATGATCTTTTACCTTTCTTCGGCGCGGGCTTTGCCACTTTAACTCCGCTTTTTGCAGGCGCGCCCTTTTTCTGCGCCGTAGGCTTTGCGGGGCTCGCCTTACGCGGGCGGATGAGGCATTTTGCATCGTAGCCGATGAGGTCCTCGCGCCCTGCTTTTTTGAGCGCCTCCTCCACAAGCTCGTAGTTCGCGGGGTTGCGGTACTGTATGAGCGCGCGCTGCATCGCCTTTTCGTGCGGATTGTGCGTAACGTGCACGCTCTGCATATTGCGCGGGTCAACGCCCGTATAGTACATACAGGTGGAAATGGTGGAGGGTGTGGGGTAGAAATCCTGCACCTGCTCGGGCATATAGCCTATATCGCGCAGGTACTCCGCAAGCTCTATAGCCTCTTTAAGCGAGGAGCCCGGGTGCGACGACATAAGGTAGGGCACAACGTACTGCTTCATGCCAAGCTTATCGTTTATTTTGTTGTATTTTTCTATAAACGCGCGGTAAACGTGGTTTTGCGGCTTGCCCATGAGCGCAAGCACCTTATCGGAAACGTGCTCGGGCGCTACCTTTAGCTGACCGCTTACGTGGTAGCGGCAAAGCTCGTGAATGAACGTGTCGTCCTTATCTGCCATAACGTAATCGAAGCGCACGCCGGAGCGCACGAACACCTTTTTCACGCCGGGGAGCGCGCGTATCTTGCGCAAAAGCTCCACGTAATCGCTGTGGTCTACCTTCAGGTTGGGGCAGGGTTTGGGGAAAAGGCACTGGCGGTTTTTGCAAACGCCCTTGGAAAGCTGCTTTTCGCACGAGGGCTTGCGGAAGTTGGCGCTGGGGCCGCCGACGTCGTGAATATAACCCTTGAAATCAGGCTCGTGCGTCATTTTTTCGGCTTCAACGAGGAGCGATTGGTGGCTGCGCGACTGAATTATGCGCCCCTGGTGGAACGTAAGCGCGCAGAAGCTGCAGCCGCCGAAGCAGCCGCGGCAGCTTGCCAGGCTGAACTTTATTTCTTCTATTGCGGGCACACCGCCGAGCTTTTTATAGCTCGGGTGGTAATCGCGCATATAGGGAAGGCTGTAGATTCTATCCATTTCCGTTTCCGTAAGTGGCTTTGCGGGTGGGTTTTGCACGACGTACCTGCCGCCGTCGTAAGGCTCTACGAGGCGTTTGCCCGAAAACGGGTCTGTATTGCAATACTGCGTATAGAAGCTTTTGGCGTAGTTCATTTTGTTCGCCTTCAGCTCATCGTAGGAGGGTAAAAGCTCGTAATCGTAAACCTCCTCTAGCTTTTTCGTTTTATAAACAGTACCGTCTATAAACGTGATATCGCTTGCGGCAAGGCCGCTATTAAGCGCATCGGCAATTTCCACAATGCTTTTTTCGCCCATGCCGTAGGAGATGATATCTGCCTGGGAATCCAGCAGAATACTGCGCTTCAAGCTATCTGACCAATAATCGTAGTGTGCAAGTCTGCGCAGGCTTGCCTCTATGCCGCCGATGATTATGGGCACGTTTTTGTACGTATGGCGAATGAGGTTGCAATAAACCACCGTGGCGTAATCGGGGCGCTTGCCTATAACACCGCCGGGGGTGAAGGCGTCCTGCTGCCTGCGCTTTTTGGAAACGGAATAGTGGTTTACCATAGAGTCCATATTGCCGCCCGAAACGAGGAAGCCTAGGCGCGGCTTGCCGAAAACGTTAATGCTTTCATCGTTTTTCCAGTCGGGCTGGGAAATTATGCCCACACGGTAGCCGTTTGCTTCCAGCACACGGCTGATTATGGCGGGGCCGAAGGAGGAATGGTCTACGTAAGCATCGCCTATAACATAGGCGAAATCTACGCAATCCCACCCGCGCGCGAGCATATCTTCTTTATTTATAGGGAGAAAATC
>JAFTNI010000016.1 GCA_017451975.1 Clostridia bacterium | reverse complement strand
TTCGGAAATTGCGAGAAACCTGCGAGAAATTTGCGAGAAAACTGCGAGAAACGCTTCTCGCAACGTGCAGATGAACCCACGAAAACCCCAATAAAATCAAGGGTTTTCACGATTTTGCAGTGACAGTAACGAGAGTTTTTCAAGACCGCCTCGTTATGACCACTTCGATATCCCTCCGTATATGAACTGCCGTCAGGCAGATATCATCGGATATTCACTTTTTTTAGAAATATTATTAGAAATTCTGTTTTGATTTGTTTTCTGAGTGACATAAAATTCAGTGTTTACAAGGCTTTTTATCGTTTTTGCGAACGCTATGCTCGCAAATTTTCAAGACAGACTCGTTGTGACCGCTTCGATATGCCTCCGTATTAAATTTTGCTTTAATAGCATAACACAAAAATTTGCATTTGTCAATGTCAAAATCAAATTTTCTTAAAATGATTTTCAGCGAAGCAAAGACGGCAACCTCGGTTGCCGTCTTTGCTTTTCGTTGCTTCACAGTGTTTCTTTGCCGTATAAATATTTTAGGTATTCTTTCGCCGTGGCATTATCACGCGCAAATTCACCTACAAGTGCGATAATCTTCGGCTTTCTTTCTCGGTAGGCAGCCATATCTTTCTCGCTTGCGCGAAAACGGCGTATTTCATTGAATTGGCATGTAAGCATATGGTATTCCGCGAGCGCAAGCTCGGCGCACCCTGTTTTTTCGCGAAACTCTGCCACAGCGTCGCAAAGCGCAAAGCCGCGCGCCGCCTTTTCCGAGGGCGTACCCTCGCCGCAGAACCAAATCTCCTTCATCTTTTTATCGAGCGCAAAGCGCGTAAGCTCCCATAAGTTAAGCAAAAGATAATGCTTGAATTCGGGTGTATCCTTTGCAAAAAGCTGTTCACTTTTCTGGTTCCACGTCATAAACCACGAGGGGAATTTTTCTCTGTAAAGCGCGAGTGCCTCCGCCGTTTTCCCCTCCGCGTGAAAAATTTTCGCCTGCATATTATATGCATCAAGGCGCAAGCCCTCGTCCTCGGCGCCCCCGAGTATCTTTTTGCATATAGCAAGAAACTCGTCCTTATTGGCGAGCAATACGGCAGGATCGTTATCCGCGTAATCACCCGCTTTATTCCACATATAATCGTGCATTACCCAATAATCGTGGGGGTATTTTCTATATACTTCACCGATAAATTCGCCTGATTTTTCAGCGCCGTCGCGCGTGTGGATTTTTCTGTATTCCATACGCAATGCGTGTATTTCCGCTTTTTCCTTTGCTTCGTCGTAGCCCATAAGCTCATCAAGGCTCACGCTGAAATAGCGCGCAAGCGGAAAAAGCATGGTTATATCGGGGTAAGTTTCACCGCGCTCCCATTTGGAAACCGCCGTAACGGAAACTCCGAGCATTTCCGCAATCTGCTCCTGCGTCACGTCTTTATTTTTGCGCAAACGCTTTATGTTTTCAGAAATTTTTATAGTCATTTTAAATTCTCCTTACGTTAAATTTCAGCAAGGCCTTGCTTCTGACTATATTGTAGCACATAAAAGCTCATTTGAACAGAGAACGTTACGCCATAAAAGTTTAACCGTAAGTTAAATTTTTTAACAAGAAAGCGGCGGGTATTAGGCTCCTTCTCACTTTGTAGGGACCGACGTCCTCGACGGTCCTTAATACACACATAAAAATCGGCACAAATATTGTTTTCTCCGCCGATTTGTGTTACAATGGTGTTGCATCGTAGGGCGGAGGCTTTGCCTTATGCAAAGGCTAAACCGGCGCGATAAAACAGAACGATAAATAAGAATTTGCAGGTGTGCAAAAGTCCTTTTACATCGTGATTTGAGTAAATGGAAAAGACATTTGATAGACAGATACACGAAAACCGATTATACTTATGCAAATCTTTCTGAACTGATAGCGAAAGAGCAACAAATCCCGATTTGTCGCTCTGAATAAGCAAACCCCGACAGACTAATAATCTGTCGGGGTTTACTATTTGTTTGCTATGTAGCAATTATGCCTTTTTGGACCGTCGGGGACGCCGGTCCCTACAAGGAGAAGTCACTTGTCTCCTGCCGTTTTCATTCTTCCCTCATATCACAAAGCCGCCGTTTACCGCAAGCACCTCGCCCGTGATAAAGCTGCCCGCTTCGCTCGCAAGGAAATATACCGCGTTCGCTATATCCTCGGGCGTGCCCAGGCGCGAAAGAGGGGTTTTTTCCTGCAAATCCCACATAGTGTCCTCGTCGTAGCAAGCGTTCATTTCCGTATCGATAACACCGGGGGCAACGCAGTTTACGTTTATGCGAGAGGGCGCAAGCTCCTTCGCCATAGCTTTCGTAAGCCCTATAATCGCCGCTTTCGTGGCGGAATAGAGCGTTTCGCACGATGCTCCCACTTGCCCCCACATAGAGGAGATATTTATAATTTTACCGCCGCCCGCGCCTATCATTTCCGGTATAACAGCCTGCGAGGTAAAGTAGCAGCCGCCCACGTTTGTGGCGAAAAGCTCGTGGAAATCGCTTTCCGTAACGTCTGTCATCAGTGCGGCGCGCGCAATGCCCGCGTTGTTCACAAGCACATCCACTTTTCCGAATTCAAACATTGCCTTCGAAATAAGCCTGCGCGCTTCGTCTTTCTTTGAAATATCCGCGCAATATGCGGCGCATTTAACGCCGTATTTTTTTATTTCCGCAATGGTTTTCTCTGCCGCTTCCGCGTTTTTGCTATATCCTATAAGCACGTCGTAGCCATGGCTTGCAAACATAATGGCGCAAGCCCTGCCAATGCCGCGGCTGCCGCCCGTTATAACAACACTTTTATTTTCCATATTGACCTCATGCAATTTTTTATTTAATTTTATCACACAACGAAAAAATTGTATATAGAAAAAAGAAAAATTTATTTTTCATACATCTTTTTCGTTGACTACACGGCATATTTTATGGTAAAATCAGTATATCAGAACAAAGAAAAGGAGGTGAAAAGAATGATATTCAATACGAAATACGGAGAAATAGTGATTTACGCAAAAACAGTGGAGCAGGATGCAATATCGCAGATAATGGAAATGGCAAACTCCCCCTTGGGCGAAAACGCGCACATTCGCATAATGCCCGATTGCCACGCGGGCGCGGGCTGTGTTATAGGAACCACAATGAAAATTACAGATAAGGTCTGCCCCAACCTTGTGGGGGTTGATATAGGCTGCGGCGTTGACCTTGTTAAAACGGATATAGATTTTGAAGGCAGACTGCCAGAGCTTGATGCCGCAATAAGAAAATACGTTCCCTTCGGTGTGGAAACCCACGAAAGAATAAGAGCGTGGGATTTTGAAGAGCTTTTCTGCTGGCAATACCTCGACCGCGAAACGAAGCTGAAGGCAAAAACCTCGCTAGGCACGCTCGGCGGCGGCAACCATTTTATAGAAGCATATAAGGGCGGCTTGCTTTCCGTTCACAGCGGAAGCAGAAATATCGGCTATAAGGTCGCGGAATACTACCAGCGGCTTGCAAAAAAAAGAATTAAAGAATACTACGGCAGCGCAAAAAAAGAAAAAGGGCGCGAGGGCTTCCGCGAAATACTCCCCCTGGGCGTGCACATGAACGACGACCTCTGCTTCCTTATGGGCGCAGACATGGAAAACTACCTTCACGACGTAGCGGTTATGCAAAAATTTGCGCGCGATAACCGTGCAGAAATTCTTAAAGCCATAATAAAAGCCATGGGCGGAAAAATAACAAATCAGATAAGCTCCGTACACAATTATATAGACACGGAAAATATGTACCTTCGCAAAGGCGCTATCGCGGCAAAGGCGGGCGAGCTGCTCGTAATACCGCTTAATATGAAAGACGGGCTTCTTGTTTGCCGCGGCAAGGGCAACCCCGAATGGAACTTTTCCGCACCGCACGGCGCGGGCAGGCTCTATTCGCGCTCGCAGGCAAAAGAGCTTTTCACGGTAGACGAATATGCAGCGGAAATGGCGGGAATTTTCTCCACCTGCGTAAACGAAAGCACGCTGGACGAAGCGCCCTTCGTTTATAAAAATTACGAAGAAATAATGGAATGTGTGGAACCCACCGTTGAAATTCTCGAAAGGCTTATTCCCATTTTCAATTTCAAGGCAAATGCATAAAATACGCTGAAAATCAAGGAGGTGAAAACCAAATTGTCACTTAACAAAAGCAAGCTTCCCCGCGCCATAGCCGTGGTAGATTTCGAGCATTGGTATATCGCGCTCGAGCGCGGCTTCGGCATAAAGCCCGATATTAAAGCGTGGAGCGACGAAATCCGTGCCGAATACGATATAGAAGAAATGGCTTTCTTCGGTGATTTTTCCAACTACGGCTTGCGCGGTGAAATAGACAAAATAAGAACCGCGGGCGGTCTTGTTATAAACACTCAGAACAGCAGCGAAAGCTACGAAAAAGACTTCACCGATTTTATAATGCTAGATTACATCTATCAAAAGGCGATGACGAATAAAAAAACCGACGCATTTATTATTTTCACCGGAGACGGGCATTTTTCCTCTGTTGTCAGGTTTATCACAAACGTATGCCGCAAGAAAGTAGGTATATACGGCGTAAAAAACGCTATAAGCTACCAGCTTCGCGACAGCGCCTCCTATTACCGCGAGGTGCCGAAGGGCGCCGAGGCGTTTTCCACCTATTATAAGATGATAGCAAAAAGAATGAGCTATTTTATGGTGCACCGCGAAGCACAGAGCACCGCCACAGAAAAAGAGATAGTGTCTGCCGTTGCGGAACAGAACGGAGCCAATAAAAAAGCGGTTGCGCTGGCGCTGGAGCAAATGATAAAGCAAGGTTACCTTTATAAACAGGACGGGCAAAAAGGCAAAAAAAAAGCAAAAAACGCCCCTCTCCGCGCCGATTGGCAAAAGCTTGAGCGCGACGGCATATGGGAGCAGCCTTAACGCCATTCTCTCTGAGAAAATTACACAAATAAATACACCGCAAAATTCAAACCTTCAGGAGGTCGATTATGAGCCCGCTTGCAATAACCGTTACAGTAATATGCATATCCCTTTTCCTCCTTTGGCTCGGTATAGCCACGGTAATAGCGGCAAAGCACGCCGCCGAAAAAGAATACCTCTGCCCCAAATGCGGCAAAACATTCACGCCGCGCAAGCGCGATGCCCTGGGCGCGGCAATAAGCTTCGGGCATAAATCCGTGCTTGTGCGCTGCACGCACTGCAAAAACAAAGAGCGTCTTTTGCCGGTGGATCACCCCAACCCACACAAGCACGATTGACGCAAAAATCCAACACATATTTCCAAAAGGTTTTACTACAATGAATAAACAGCTTTTATCACTTTTACTTTCCTTTTCAATGTTTACCCTCGCCTCGTGCGGAAACACGGGCGCGGCTCCGACCTCCGATACACGCAACACCGCGGCAACATCTGCTTCCACGACCTCCGCGTCTTCCACAGCACTTCAACCGACTCAGACAAGCGTAAATATAACACCCGGTGCCGAACCGTTTCAGTTGCTTGACGGCTCCGGAGTTCGCAAGCTCTACTATCTTGATTATACGGAAGATTATAAATTTGAAGAATTTGTTTCTTCCGGCGGAGCGGCAAGCACCGCAGAGCTTGTGGAATACGCTTACAAAGCGTTCCCGCAGATAAAACTTGATCTCTCATCCCTCGGATACGGGTGCTCCTCGTTCAGCGCACAGGGTAAAGACGGAGACGTAATATTCGGCAGGAATTTCGATATGGACAGCGATAACAGCGGTTCGTATCTTATCGTGCACACCAAGCCCGAAAACGGATACGAGTCATACTCTACAGTAAATTTGCGTTTTCTCGGTGTAGGCACTCCCGAAGCACCGAAGGACGGAACTTCCCCGCTTTTGCTCGCTCCGTACATTCCGCTTGACGGCATAAATTCCGAGGGTCTGGCAATATGCGTGCTTCAGCTCAACTTTCCGGAAATACACGAAACGGGAAGCGGCACGGATATGACGTCTACCACCATAATACGCAACATTCTCGACAACGCAAGGAACGTAGAAGAAGCCGTTGCCATATTTGAAAAATGCAACGTCCATACCGATGGCTTTGCGTATCATTATATGATAGGTGATGCAAGCGGCAATAGCGCAGTTATAGAATTTGTAAATAACGAGCTTACCGTTCTCTATAAAACGGGCAATATACAGGTTTGCGCCAACACCTACGTTACGGAAGAAGGTATCTCATACTATAAAGACCCTTCTCCCGCAGATTCGCACAACCGCATGAACGCCATAGTAAATTCCGTTGAAAAAAGCGAATTTGAACTTACCTCGGAAAACGCCTTCCTTGCTCTCAAAGCAGGCTCCAACAACAAAACCCGCTGGTCTATCGTCTACAACCTTACGGATAAAACAATGGATTTTGTCTCAAACAGGAATTTTGATAAAATTTTCTCGTTTTCTTTCAAAAAATAAGCTCTCAGACATGAATTTTTATGCGCCGTAATACATACATTGCGGCGCATAGTTCCAAAAAAGAAAAAAATATTTACAAAAATATCAATTTTGCCCTTGACATACCCAAAAAAATGTGATATGATAGTACTACCTCTGCGGATACCCTCTATTGGGGTTATTTTTGATTATCCGTGTTGAGGGAGGTACAAAAACAGGGCCGAACCACTTTTTATCCGAGCGCGGTCTTCGCGTATATTTTAGAAAGTTTGATTTTGCTTCTGTTTTTAAATTCAAAACAGAAGTTTTTTAATGCAAAAAACTTCAAATTTTTACAGGAGGTGCCGAAAACATGGCTAGTGATGTAAGAATCAAAGTTACTCTCGCTTGCACAGAATGCAAACAGAGAAACTACGACACAACAAAAAACAAAAGAAACGATCCTGACAGACTTGAGCTTAGAAAATACTGCAAATTCTGCCGCAAACACACAGCGCACAAGGAAACAAAATGATCGTTAACAGGAACCGCAAAGCGGTCCTAAAAGGAGGAAATCATGGCTAATAAAAAAGACAACCAAGTCGAACAAGCCGTAAATTCCGTTGAAACAAAAGCGAAGCCTTCCAAAGAAGAAAAAGCAGCAGAAAAGCAGGTTCTCAAGGCAGCTAAAAAAGAGAAAAAAGAAAATCGCAAAGCCGCTAAAGAAGCTAAGAAAAATGCAGCTAAAAAAGAAGGCAAGGAAAAACTCGGTTTCTTCGCAAAAATCGCAAAATTCTTCCGCGACTACAAAAGCGAGTTCAAGAAGCTCGTTTGGCCTTCCCGCCAGCAGCTCGCAAAAAATTCCGCCGTTGTTCTCATATCCATCTTGGTATGTAGCGTAGCCCTTTGGGCAATCGACTATGTGTTGGGCGATCTTTTGCTTCCCGGTCTTTACAACCTTATCTCTCTGTTGCCCTTCATGCCCCTTAAGTAACCCACGGAGGTGAACTATGAGCATAAGCAGCAGCAACGAAGCAAGATGGTATGTCGTTCACACATATTCCGGTTATGAAAACAAGGTTAAAACAAACCTTGAAAAAATAATCGAAAACCGCGGCATTTCAGACCTCATTATGGAGGTTCGCGTACCCGTTGAAACAATCATTGAAACAAACGAAGCAGGCGTTCAGAAAGAAGTAGAAGTTAAAATCTTCCCCAGCTACGTTCTCGTTAAAATGATTATGACAGACGAAACCTGGCACGTTGTAAGAAACATTACCGGCTCCACCGGTTTTGTAGGCCCCGGCTCCCGCCCCGTTCCGCTTACAGATAGCGAAGTGGAAGCGCTCGGCGTGGAAAGCCACAAGGAACATTCCAAGTTTGCAAAAGGCGAGCTTGTTAAAATCGTTCAGGGTCCGATGTCCGGCTTCACAGGAAAAGTTGAATCTATTTCCGAAAACGGCAAAAAGATCACGGTGCTCGCTTCCGTATTCGGCCGCGAAACACCCGTTGAACTCGACACGGCATGTGTCCAAATCATCAAAGAATAAAACTCAAAAAAACAAAAATGCATTTCCTGCAATTTGCCGCAGAGAAATGTTCGTGGGAGGAAGAAAAAATCTTTAAGTTCTTCCGCAGATTACCACATTTGGAGGTGTAATTATGGCAAAGAAAATAGTAGCTTTCATTAAGTTGCAGATCCCCGCTGGTCGCGCAACTCCCCAGCCGCCTATAGGTCCGGCTCTCGGTCAGCACGGTGTTAACATCGCTGCATTCACAAAAGAATTCAACGAACGCACAAAACAGGATATGGGCCTCATAGTTCCCGTAGTTATCACAGTTTACGCAGACCGTTCCTTCTCTTTCATCACAAAAACTCCCCCTGCAGCAGTGCTTATCAAAAAAGCTTGCGGCATCGAAACAGCTTCCGCTGCCCCCAACAAGCAGAAGGTTGCAAGCCTTACAAAAGCACAGGTTGAAGAAATCGCAAAAATCAAACTTCCCGACCTCAACGCTACATCCCTTGAATCTGCAATGAGCATGGTTGCAGGTACAGCTCGTAGCATGGGTATCACGGTAGTTGACTGAAAGGAGGAGAACTAACAATGTTTAAAGGTAAGAAATATCAGGACAGCGCAAAGCTCGTTGACAGAACAAAACTTTACGATGCAGACGAAGCTCTCGCACTCGTATGCCAGACATCCAAAGCAAAATTCGATGAAACAATCGAACTTCACATTCGCCTTGGCGTAGACAGCCGTTACGCAGACCAGCAGGTTCGCGGTGCTGTTGTTCTCCCCAACGGTACAGGTAAAAAGGTTAGAACGCTCGTATTTGCAAAAGGCGAAAAAGCAGAAGCTGCTAAAGCCGCCGGTGCAGATTACGTTGGCGCTGAAGACATGGTTGCTAAAATCCAGACAGAAAACTGGTTCGAATTCGACGTTGTTATCGCTTCCCCCGACATGATGGGCGTTATCGGTCGTCTCGGTAAAATCCTCGGTCCTAAAGGCCTTATGCCTAACCCTAAAGCAGGCACAGTTACTCCCGACGTTGCTCGTGCAGTAACAGAAGCAAAAGCAGGTAAGGTTGAATACCGTCTTGATAAGACAAACATCATCCACTGCCCCATCGGTAAAGCTTCCTTCGGTGTTGAAAAACTCCAGGTTAACTTCGACGCTCTCATGGGCGCGGTTATCAAAGCTAAACCCGCTGCTTGCAAAGGTCAGTACGTTAAGAGCTGCGTTGTAGCTTCTACAATGGGCCCCGGCGTAAAAGTAAACCCTGCAAAATTCGGTATGTAATTACTGATACAAAAAAGAGTTTGCCAAAAGCAAACTCTTTTTTATTTTCTCTATTTTATCAACTTTTTTCTTTGAGAAAAAAGTTGTGCCATCTGCAAAAGTGCTGCGCACTTTTGCAATAGAAAATAAAAAATCCGTACTTTCAGAGTACGGATTTTCCTGCTCAAACTAAATTATTCAGCAACAACAACTTTGTCGTCAGCAGCGATTTTTTCTGCAGCAGCAACAACTTTAACACGTTTCTTGTTGCCTGCAATGCGCTCAAACTTAACTGTGCCATCGATGAGAGCGAAGAGTGTGTCATCTTTGCCGATGCCAACGCCTACGCCGGGATGTACGTTAGTGCCTCTCTGGCGAACGATGATGTTGCCTGCGATTACGCTCTCGCCGTCATATTTCTTAACGCCGAGTCTCTGTGCGTTACTGTCGCGGCCGTTCTTTGTAGAACCAACACCTTTTTTGTGAGCAAAAAACTGTAAGCTTAACTTCAACATTTTAAATACCTCCATTAGATTTTTCGAAAAATGTAATCAGAATTCTTTGTCTTCGAGATCAACGTCAAGGTAGTCGTAATAATCCTCAAGCATATCCATAAGCTGCAAATAATATCCTTCGATAACACCCGAAACGGCATAGCGCTTCGTGGGGTCGTGCTCATAATCGGGGAGCGCGGATTTGCAAGCCACGGAAATATCGGCGGTTTTTTCATCGATATCGTAATCGACATCACAACCGAATACAACCTCAAGTGTATTTATTACAAGCATCGTCATAGAAGATACTGCGGCACAGATTATATCCTTGCCGGATTCATCGTAGCCGGCGTGGCCGGAAACGTGAAAGCCGTAATAACGCATACCGCTTTTGTAAAATACTACCTTAATCATAACACTCAGCCGTTGATTGCTTCGATCTGAACCTTTGTATAAGGCTGTCTGTGACCGATTTTCTTCTTTTCATTCTTCTTGGATTTGTATTTAAGAACGTGGATTTTTTTGCCTTTGCCGTTCTTAAGAACTTTTGCAGTTACAGATGCACCTTCAACTGTGGGAGCGCCTGCTACGAATGTTTCACCGGAAACAGCAAGAACTGTATCGAATGTAACAACTTCGCCTTCGGAAGCTTCGAGTTTTTCAACGAAAACAACGTCGCCTTCCTGAACTTTGTACTGCTTTCCACCTGTTACTATGATTGCGAACATTTCAGAAAGCACCTCTCTTTCATTTATGACTCGCTAAAAACGGTAAACGCCATGCGTTTTTTTGCGACCGTAATTTATGCGGCATATTATTTTAGCACAAAAGGCAAGCAAATGTCAATAGTTTTCTTAAAATTATTTTATTATTTCCCAAAAATATTTTCGAGGAACAAATTACATTTTTTTAGCGGTGTAAGTTGACAAATTTTCCGCCTTATGATAGTATATAGGAAATAAATTCAGAAGACAAGGAGTTTTTACAATGGATATATGGAATATCCTGGAATTTATCGGCGGCATATGCCTCTTCCTCTTTGGCATGAACCTTATGGGCGCTTACCTTGAAAAAGCGGCGGGTTCAGGGCTCAAAAATAGTCTCGGCAAGCTCACAGGCGGTAGATTCATCGGTTTTTTAACAGGTCTTGGAGTAACGGCAATAATTCAATCTTCCTCCGCCACGACGGTAATGGTCGTCGGCTTCGTTAACTCGGGCCTTCTCACACTTTCACAGGCAATCAACGTAATTATGGGCGCAAACGTCGGCACAACCGTAACGTCCTGGATACTCAGCCTTTCGGGAATAGACGGCGGTGCTTGGTACGTTGAAATGCTTAAGCCCACCTCTTTCACCCCCATTCTCGCGCTCATAGGCATTCTTCTCTATATGGGCTCCAAATCGGATAAAAAGCGCGATATCGGCGTTATACTTCTCGGCTTCGCCGTGCTTATGTTCGGTATGGACACAATGTCCGGCGCGGTTTCCGGCTTGCGCACAGATGCAGGCTTTGCAAAAATACTCACAATGTTCACAAATCCCGTGCTCGGCGTTCTCGCCGGTGCAGCGCTCACGGCAATAATCCAATCCTCCTCCGCTTCCGTCGGTATACTTCAGGCGCTTTCCACAACGGGCGCCATAAGTGTGGGAATGTCCATTCCCATCATCATGGGTCAGAACATAGGAACTTGCGTTACAGCGCTTCTCTCCTCCGTAGGCACAAACAGAAATGCGCGCCGCGCCTCTGTAGTTCACCTCTCTTTTAATATAATAGGTACAGTTTTCTTCCTTATAATATTCTGCATAACAAAAGCCATGTTCAATATAACCGTTCTTGAAACGGGCGCAAGCGAGCTTTCCATAGCCGTTTGCCACACGGCGTTCAACCTTCTCTGCACGGCGCTTCTCTTCCCGTGCGCAAAGCTGCTCGAAAAGCTTTCGCTCAAGATAATCCCCGTAACAAAGGAAGAGCTGGAAGAATCCCGCACCATCGCCATAGACGAGCGCCTTATGGGCACGCCCGCTATCGCTATAGAGCGCTGCCGCGTTTTCACGGGCGAAATGGCAGAGCACGCCGTAAGCTCGCTTAAAGAAGCGATGTCCACTCTCAAATCGGGCAACCTCACGCCCGAGCGAGCAAAAGCGCTTCGACGCGACGAAAGCCTCGTGGATAAATACGAAGACGTGCTCGGCAGCTACCTTGTAAAGCTCAGCACGCACCGCTTGAGCGATAAGGACGTTCACGAATCCACAAAGCTGCTCCACATGATAGGCGACCTTGAAAGAATTTCCGACCATTCCGTGAACATTCTCGAATCTGCCGAGGAGCTTGCGGAAAAGAACCTGAGCTTTTCTGCCGAAGCGCAGAAGGAGCTTGCCGTTATAAGCGCGGCGGTTGCGGAAATACTCGACCTCGCCTATGATGCATATGTAAGAAACGACCTCGCCGTAGCGGCGAAGGTAGAGCCGCTTGAGCAGGTTATAGACGACCTCAAGGAAGTTTTGCGTACAAACCACATAAAACGTATGCAGGCGGGTAACTGCTCTATAGAGGTCGGCTTTATCTGGTCCGATTTGCTTACGAACCTCGAACGAGTTTCCGACCATTGCTCCAATATCGCAGGCTGTGTTATAGAAGTAGAGCAGGGAAGCCTTCAGCTTCACGAATACCTCAAGGATATCAACGGCCGCAAGGAATACAACGAAATGTACAAGGCATATTCCGCGAAATACGCGATCTGACCCCACTCGCGCAAAAATCAAAATTTATTTCATTAACATATTGTATTGCCGAAAAATTTGTGATATAATTGTTACCGATATCAATAAAGTTCGGAGGATGAATGATGCAAACATTCATGAAAGTTTTTTCAAAAATAAAAGCCTTTCTCGGTCATACGGGTTTTTATTTCACATTTATAGTTATGATCTTCAATACGTTTATTTCCCTCCTTTACCCCGAGGGCAATAAGGTTTTCGAAACAAAATATTTCTGGTATATTCTCCTCTTTTCCGCGGTGTACGCACTTTGCAACTTCGTTCTCGATATTAAATTTATCGAATCTTACCTTGCAAAGCTTTCCGTTCACTTCATTCTCGTCGTTCTCGATTTCGCAGTCGTTATCGGCTGGCTTTCGGGCGCGGCAAGCTCGCAGAAGACAACTCTTTTCGTAACTCTCGCCTTCGCTTTTGTTTATTTTATAATAGAAGCGGTGCGCGCAGGCGTTCATTTTGCGCTCCACAAGAAGAAAAACGAGGCTCAGGAATACCAATCGCTTTTTTCCGCTTCGGAAACAAAAAACAAAAGATAACCCTATAGTTAGGTAAGCACAAATTGTGCTTACCTTTTTTGTTTGTTATTTACAAAGTTCACAATAAGTCAGGTTTTTTGGGTAATTTTTTGTGAAATTTATTGACAATGTGAACTTTTTAAGATATAATAATCGTATGAAATGGGGCCTTCCCCGGTTCAAAAAAAAATTTATTTACGAAAGGAACAGACTTATGAAAAAGATTCTGGCTCTCTTTGCTGTGCTTTTGGTTGCCCTCATGGTATTCGCATGCGGCGGCGACAAAACAACGGCTTCTACAGGCTCTACAGCTTCCTCGAAGACGACTGTAACAACAAGCACAACAGCTCCGACGACGGCACCTACAACGGCTCCTACGTCCGGCACAACAGCAACATCCGCTACAACAGCTCCCACAACAGCTCCCACAACAGCTACAAGCGCTACAACAGCTCCCACAACAGCTACATCCGGCACAACAGCTACAAGCGCTACAACAGCTACAAGCGCAACGACAGCTACAACGGCTACAACGGCTACAACAGCTACAACTGTTAAACCCGCTGACCCCGCAACAGACAAGATCTTCACAGATAACGGCTACGACCTTAACAAATACGTTAAAGTTGACCTCGGTGAAGTTCTCAACGCTTACTACAACTCTACAAGCGGTACAATTTCCGACCTCGTTACAACAGCTGACAACTGCGTAAACTTCTACGCTACAAAGCTTCTCGCAAAAGCTGACCTTGAAGGCGCAGTAATCGTTGTTGCAGAAGGCTGGCAGTACAGACCCGAACGCTTCGTTGAAATCGGCGTTAAACCCGCAAAACGCGGCGATAACACAACAACAAGCCTCGTTGTTATGGACGATGCATGGTGGAACGGCCACAACTACGTTGGCTTCAACCTTTCCAAAAATCCTACCAGCGCAGTTAAAGAAATTCCCACAGGCGTATTCACTATCTATGTTCCCGTAGATGACACATATGTTGACGTTGACTTCAACAATGGCACAGTAACAGACAGCAAGGGCAACGCTACATTTGCTCAGGTTGGTACACCCGTTGTTGGCGAAGTTGTGGTTAAACACAACGGCGTAACAAAGAAAGTTAACGGCC
This sequence comes from Clostridia bacterium, assembly GCA_017451975.1. Classification (GTDB taxonomy): domain Bacteria; phylum Bacillota; class Clostridia; order Oscillospirales; family CAG-272; genus UMGS731. Next base: position 7,787 of record JAFTNI010000016.1, on the reverse strand, counting down.
TTAAAATCTCCGCTGCAAACAACTTCGTTTACGGCACATTTACAAACCTCGACACAACAGAAAAAATGCAGGCATTCTTCGATGCAGGCTTCTCTATCGAAGTATTCTACCTCGATAACTCCGCAGGCAATGCCGGCATCCTTTGCATGACAGAAAACCCCACAGGCGCTGGCCAGAGCGGTTTCGGTATTGCTCACAATGATTCCAAAAATGCTCCTTACTTCATCACAGGTAGCGGCAAAGCTTGGAACGCAGCTTATGCTACAGCAGCTATTTCCAACGAAGAACTCGTTCACGTTGTTGCTACATACGATCCCACAGCAAAAACACACACAATCTACGTTAACGGCGTAGAATGCAGCGACCGTGCAGTATCCGGTCAGCTCGGCACAAACATCACAGGCGTTAAAGCTATCGACGCAGCTCTTAAAGATAAAGGCGGCGTTGCATTCTTTAACACATTCTGCCTCGGCGCAGACTTTGCTGCAGCTGCACACAACAGATATGACTTTGCAGCTACTGACCTCGTTATAGTAGATGCTAAGATCTATACAAAGGTTCTCACAGCAGAAGAAGCAGCTGATGCTTACGCAGAAGCTTCTAAAGATTACGTTACAGAAAAAGGCGTTTACGTTGACGTTGACTTCAACGCAGACGGCACAGTAACAGACGACAAATTCAACGCTACATTTGATAAAGTTGGCACACCCCTTATCGGCGAAGTAACAGTTAAACACAACGGCGTAACAAAGAAAGTTAACGGTCTTACAATCTCCGCTGCAAACAACTTTGTTTACGGCACATTTGCAAAACTCGACACAACAGAAAAAATGCAGGAATTCTTCGATGCAGGCTTCTCTGTTGAAGTATTCTACCTCGATAACTCCACAGGCAATGCCGGTATCCTTTGCATGACAGAAAACCCCACAGGCGCTGGCCAGAGCGGTTTCGGTATTGCTCACAACAAAGCTAAAAATGCTCCTTACTTCATCACAGGTAGCGGCAAAGCTTGGAATGCAGCTTATGCTCCCGCAGTTTCCAACGATGAACTCGTTCACATTGTTGCTACATACAACCCCGAAACAAAAATGCACACAATCTACGTTAACGGCGTAGAAGCCAGCGACCGTGCAGTATCCGGTCAGCTCGGCACAAACGTTGAAAGTGTTAAAGCTATCGACGCAGCTCTTAAAGATAAAGACGGTGTTGCATTCTTCAACACATTCTGCCTTGGCGCAGACTTTGCTGCAGCTAGCTGGAACAGATATGACTTCGGCGCTAACAACCTCGTTATCGTAGACGCTAAGATCTACAACGTAGTTCTCACAGCAGAACAAGCAGCAGCAGCTTACAAAACAGCTACAAAAGATTTCGTAGCAGAAACCAAAGCTGACGATTCCATCACAACAACAGCTACAGAAAACTTTGTTGGCTTCGTTCCCGCAGGCAACACAACAGTTGCTCTCAACGCAGCTACAGGCGCTCTCGCAGGCAACGTTACAGCAGGCAACGGCGTTACAATCAAAGGCGGCTACCTCTACGTTGTAGAAGTTGTAGACGGCAAGCTCGTTGCTACAACAGAACTCGGCGCAGCTCTTTCTCTTAACAAACCTCTTTCCATCACCTCTACAATAATCAATTCCAAAGCTACATGGTGGAAAAAAGTTGGTACCAGAAATTTCAACTCTAACGTATTTATGGACGTAACCAAACTCAATGAAGCTTACGGCGATGTAAAATTCGGCACAATCGAATTTACAGACATTTCTGCAGACTCCATTTTCATTAAAATCAACGGAGAAGAAGATGCTGCTTCCAGCTATAATTGGAACTTCGTATACTTCGATTACGAAGGCAACACAATTAAAGAAGCTACAGGCACAGAATACACACCCGTTGCCCTCACTCAGACAGCTATGATCCGTCATTCCATTGAAGTTGCCCTCGGTCTTGAGAGCGGCTATATCCAGGAACAGTGGCAGGGCTTCATCGACAACTACGGCAAAACAAACGTAATGTGTGATATTGAAGGTTGCGACTGCGGTCAGAATCTTCAGACTCACTGGCAGAGCAAATACCTTGCAACAATGCTCGTAGAAAAATACACATCTGCTAAGACAAACCTTGATAACCTCGTTCTCACAGAAGCTCAGTACAAAGCAATTCTCACTGTTAAAGATGCAGCTCTCGCAAAAGCTCAGGCAGCTTACGATGCAGCAGTTGCGGCTGAAGCAGTAGCTAAAGCAGCTTATGATGCAGCAGTTGCAGAAGGCAAAACAGAAGAAGAACTCGCAACTCTTAAAGATGCTCTTGATAAAGCTACAGCAGCAGTTGCAGCTCCCAAAGCACTTCTCGACATCGCTACAGCAGAACAGAAGACAGCAGCTACAAACTACGGCCGTTTCGCTACATACAACGAATGGGCTCCCAAGTATGAAGCATTCCTTGCTGAATACGACAAAGTAGCAGGCGTTGCTCTCTTCACAGATGCTCAGAATGAAGCAAGCGATTACTCTGAATCCGTTCTCTACAACATGTTCAAGGATGCAGGCGATGAACCCGAGTATCCTACGTTCACATGCATCGTAGAAGGCGATACAATCACAGTATTCGTAACATCTGCAAAAGACTCCACAGTACGTGTTTTGTGGCCCTAATTAATTTAATCAAAACAGAAACAGGCGCAAGCCTGTTTCTTGTTTTATCCCCTTCCCTGCGGAAGGGGATAAAACAAAGCAAAAGTTTTTTTCAAAATTTTAAAAAAACTTTCAAAAAGGTATTGACAAACGCGAACCTTTGTGGTATCATAGTTAAGCACGATGGAAATGCCCCATTAGCTCAGAAGGTAGAGCACATGACTTTTAATCATGGTGTCCGGAGTTCGACTCTCCGATGGAGCACCAAAGTAAAAATCCTGTCGATTTTCGGCAGGATTTTTGCTTTGTATACGCCTTCCCCCAAGCGGGCGGAATAATTATTAAAATTATGTCGAATTTTTTAAAAAAATTTCAAAAAACCTATTGACAAATCCATTTTCATGTGATATTATATGTAAGTACGATGAACGTGCCCCATTAGCTCAGAAGGTAGAGCACATGACTTTTAATCATGGTGTCCGGAGTTCGACTCTCCGATGGAGCACCAAATCCGAGATTTTATCAAAATCTCGGATTATTTTTTTCATATTTCATCTCTCCATTTTTTCCAAGGTGGACCGAAGCCCTCTCCTTTCTCTCGGTCCATATAAGACGGGCCGTTTACCTCCTTTCTTTCGGCCCGTGTCCCCTTGAAATCGCTCTCGGTACCCTCCTTTTGCCGGGGGCGTTTTTCATTCCTTTCTGTAGCCTATCTTCCCTTCCTCGGCAAAGCAAACCACGGCATCGCCGCTTTTGAAGTTGCCGCGAATAAATTCCTCCGCAAAGCTATCTTCTATAAGATGTGCACTTTCGCGGCGCGCCTCACGCGCGCCGCTTTTTTTGTTGAAGCCGCGCTCGGCAATAAGCGCAAGCACGCTCGGCTCAAAAGTTATCTTAACACCAAGCTTTTCTATACGCTCGCCTATCGCCTTCAGCATATTGCCCGCAATTTTGCGAATACTTTCTTCGTTCAGGTAGTCAAAAACTATAATTTCATCCACACGCCCCAAAAATTCGGGGCGGAAATGTGCTTTCAGCGCCTCTTTAGCAAGCGCTTTTGTGCGCTCCATACTCTCGGCTTCACCGCCCGCGCCAAATCCAAGCGCGCTTGGGCGCGCAAGCTCTGCGGCGCCTATATTCGACGTCATAATAATAACCGTGTTTTTAAAGCTTACGCGCGCCCCCTTTGCATCTGTCAGCATACCGTCGTCCAGAACCTGCAGAAATAGGTTGAAAACGTCGGGGTGCGCCTTCTCTACCTCGTCGAAAAGCACCACGGAATATGGCGAACGGCGCACCTTTTCCGTAAGCCCGCCGCCTTCGCCAAAACCGACGTAGCCAGGCGGCGAGCCAATGATTTTGGAAACACTGTGGCTTTCCATATATTCGCTCATATCAAGCCTTATAATAGCCTCGCGCGAGCCAAAAAGCGCCGAGGCTAGCTCGCGCGCAAGCTCCGTTTTACCCACGCCCGTCGGCCCCAGGAAAATAAACGAGCCCACGGGGCGCGCAGGGTCTGCAAGCCCCAAGCGGCCGCGCCGCACGGCGCGGCAAAGCGCGGCAACCGCCGCATCCTGCCCTATAACCCTTTCCGAAAGCCTTTCCTCCAAGCGGAGCAAGCGCTCCTTTTCGTCGTCGGCAACGCTTGAAACAGGAATTTTCGTCCACATAGTAACAACCTCTGCAACATCGGCGGCAGATATAATAAGCGGGTTTCTCTCTGCCTTTTTGCGCCACGCCGCGTGCGCGCGCTCATATTCCTCCTCTGCCGCCACGGCTTTTTCGCGGTATTCCCCCGCGAGTGTAAAATTCTGTGCGCGTATGGCTTTTTCCTTTTCGCCGTTCATTCGCTTCGCTTTTTCGGCAAGCGATTTTATATTTTCGGGCACGGTGTTGCTTCTTATTCGCTTGCGCGAAGCCGCCTCATCTATAAGGTCCAGCGCCTTGTCGGGCAGAAATCTATCTGTAATATAGCGCACGGAAAGGTTCACCGCCGCGCGCATAGCCTCCTCTGAAATGCGCACGCCGTGGTGCGCTTCGTACCTTTCGCGCAAGCCGTGAAGTATTTTCAGCGCCCCTTCGGGCGTAGGCTCTTCCACGGTAACGGGCTGAAAGCGGCGCTCAAGCGCTGCATCCTTTTCTATATGCTTGCGGTATTCCTCAAGCGTAGTCGCACCTATAAGCTGTATTTCGCCGCGAGCAAGCGCGGGCTTCAGTATATTTGCCGCATCCACGGCGCCCTCTGCCGCGCCCGCGCCCACTATCGTGTGCATTTCATCTATAAACAAAATAACATTTTTGCGCCCCGCCACCTCGTTCATAACCTTTTTCAGCCGCTCTTCAAATTCGCCGCGGTATTTCGCCCCCGCCACCATTGCGCTGAGGTCGAGCATTATAACGCTTTTCTTCGCAAGCGTTTCGGGCACGTTACCGCTTGCTATACGCAGCGAAAGCCCCTCTACCACGGCGGTTTTGCCCACGCCGGGCTCGCCTATAAGGCAGGGGTTGTTCTTCGTGCGGCGCGAAAGTATCTGTATCGTGCGCTCCGTTTCCGCATCGCGCCCCACAACGGGGTCGAGCAAGCCCGAGCGCGCGCTTTCGGTTATATCCTTGCCAAACTGCAAAGTTACCGAAAGCGCAGAAGAGGCCCCAGCACGCGAACGCTCCGAGCGCCGCGTGCCGCTTATATCGCCCAGAAAAACGGCTATGTCGTTCTGTATTTCCGCAACGCTCGCCCCCTGTGATATAAGCAGCTTTACGGCAACGCTCTCTCGCTCTGAAATAAGCGCCAGAAGCAAATGCTCCGTGCCTATATAAGTTTGCCCGTATTTCTCCGCTTCGCCCGCGGAAGCCTCTATAATCGAGCGAAGGCGCGGTGTCATATCGCGTGCGTCTATTCGGCTTTCGGCGGCCTCACCCGAAATCTCCTTCGCTACGGCAAGTGTGGAGGCGTGGGTTATGCCGTGAGAGCTCATTATGCCGGAAGCGGCGCTACTCCCCTCGCGCAAAAGCGAAAGGAGCAAATGCTCCGTGCCTATATAAGTGTGGCCAAGGGCGCGTGCCTCGCGCGCAGAGCCATCGAGCACGTCGCTTGCAAGCTGTGTGAATTTACTTTTCATTTTCCACCCCAAAATTCATTCTTTCATATGATTATATTAAGAAAAAGCGCGTTTTACTCACGTCGGGCAAAAAATACCCCGTTATTTAAGTTTGCTTTTTTACTTTTTGCGTAAAATTTCATAAAACCCCATTGAAAGTATCAAAAAAATATAGTAAAATTAAATATAGAATAATTCTGCTCGGAGGTTTTTTCTGTGCTTTCTAAAATTTACTCAATGGGACTTTTCGGTATAGACGGCTACATGGTCAGCGTAGAATGCAATATACGAAATAAACTGTTTGCTTTCGAAATCGTCGGCTTGCCCGATGCCGCTATAAAGGAATCTAAGGAGCGTGTGCGCTCCGCTTACGAAAACAGCGGGTTTGAATTTCCCGATATGGAAATTACGGTAAACCTCGCCCCTGCCGATAAGAAAAAAGAAGGCTCTGCGCTTGACCTTGCCATTCTCGTGGCGATAATGAAAAGCGCAGGCGTTATAAACCCCGAGCTTAACACAGATAAAATGTGCTTTTCGGGCGAGCTTTCGCTTTCGGGCGAGCTGCACGGCACAAACGGCTTTTTGCCCATGTGCATAGCCGCGCGCGACGCAGGCATGGAGGAAATATACGTGCCATGCGATAAAGCGGCGGAAAGCGCCGTTGTAGACGGCGTGACCATCTACCCCGTGCCAAACGTTGCCGCGCTCGTTTCCCACCTCAACGGTGAAGATGCTCTTGCGCCGCAAAAGCCCGACGAAGCGGTTTTCGATAAAACGCGCAACTACGCAGGGCTTGATTTTGAGGATGTTAAAGGTCAGCTTTTCGCCAAACGTGCGCTCGAAGTTGCTTGCGCGGGCGGGCACAATGTGCTTCTTATAGGCCCTCCCGGCACAGGCAAAAGCATGCTTTCCAAGCGCATACCCACCATACTGCCCGAAATGACGTTTGAAGAATCGCTCGAAACTACGAAAATACACTCTGTGGCCGGCATGATGAAGCCGGGCGTTTCGCTAATAACCGAGCGCCCGTTCCGCGCGCCGCACCACACTATGTCCAGCGCAGGGCTTGCGGGCGGCGGTAAAATCCCCACTCCCGGCGAAATTTCGCTTGCGCACGGCGGCGTGCTTTTCCTTGATGAGCTGCCCGAGTTTCCGCGTCCCGCAATGGAGGTGCTGCGCCAACCACTGGAGGACGGCAGCGTTACCATAACGCGCGTGGGCGGCAAGCTCACCTTCCCTTGCGAATTTATGCTTGTGTGCGCTATGAACCCGTGCAAATGCGGCTACTTCGGCTCGCCGACGAAAAAATGTACCTGCTCCCCTGCAGATATAAAAAAGTATATGTCGAAAATAAGCGGGCCGCTGCTGGATAGAATTGATATTCAAATAGAAATGCCCTCGCTTTCCTACGAGGAAATAACAAACGAGCAAAAAGCGGAAAAAAGTGCCGTTATTCGCGAGCGCATAAATAAAGCGCGCGCCTTTGCACGCGCACGCTACGAAGGCGAAGAAAAGCTTTACTGCAACGCAGAGCTTTCGCCGCGCCAAATACAGAAATACTGCAAAATGAGCGAGAAAGCGGCGCAAATGCTGAAGAAGGCATTCGACCGCCTGGGGCTTTCCGCGCGCGGGTACGACCGCATTTTGCGCGTGGCGCGTACAATAGCCGACCTCGCAGGAAGCGAAATAGTAGAGGAAGCACATATAGCCGAAGCAATTCGTTTCAGAACGCTCGACAGAAAATATTGGAGTTAATTATATGAAATCCATAAGAGATATTTATAAAATAGGCAGAGGTCCCTCAAGCTCTCACACCATGGGACCCCAGGCCGCCGTAATGCGCTTTGCAAAAGAATACCCAAAAGCGGCAAAATACAAAGTCATACTTTACGGCTCGCTTGCCAAAACGGGCAAGGGGCATATGACAGATACGGCAATTCTTGAAATTTTGCCCGCCACCACAACGGAAATCTTTTTCTGCAAAGCTGTTTTCTTCATAAATATCTTCTGTGGGTTTTATTTTTTCGCCGTCAAGGGCAATATCGCCGCCGCC